>CAZLBV010000258.1:0-3599 GCA_964557845.1 uncultured Eubacteriales bacterium
CTCGACGCTTGAATAATCCAGGTTATTGCGTAGTATCAATCCGATCTCAGCACCAATACTTCACTGCACCGATTTCGAGGTATTACACATACATCTTCAATCGATGCGTCTTGTATTGGCACCAACCTCGGGTCGCTTCTGATCCAGGCCTGTAGATGCGTGAAAGATAATCAAGGAATAATTTGATATAGGAAGATTTTGGCTTCTATATTCTATCTTCTGCCTTCTGTATTCTGTTTTCTGGCTAATCCTGGAATTTTGTTATGGTCAGGTCATACTGTTCCTCTGTGATCAGGTCATAGAATTTGAGCCGTTCCAGTATGAGACGGCCACGCCATTTAATATAACGGGAATCCGATCTTGGATCTGTTTCTAACGGCTGGGGAAGGACAGCGGCTAAACGGATACATTCTTCTAAGTTCAAAAAAGAAACCGGCCAGTCAAAATAAAATTTTGCAGCAGCACCCACACCGAATATTCCCTTTCCCAGTTCTATTATATTCAGATACAGGCAAAAGATCCTTTCCTTGGGTAGATGTTTTTCCAATCTTCTGGTAATGAAAAATTCTTTAATCTTGCGATAATAGGATTTTTTTGTAGATAAAAAGAGATTTTTTGCCAGCTGCTGGGTAATTGTGCTGCCGCCGCGAACAGACGCACCTTCTTCTAAATTCCGTTTTAAAGATTCCTTTAATTCAAAATAATCTATGCCTTCATGCTCATAAAAGGCCACATCTTCGGAGACCCTGACCGCATCTTTCAAAACTTTGGGGATCTGGGCAAAATCGACCCATTCCATCCGCAATTTTAATTCCTCCCCCATATAGTGGGCTTCCTTCTTTCTTTGTTCGATTATAGCTGTAGTCGTCGGATTTTCATTAAGCAAATAATCCACCTTTGGAAGGGTGATAAAAAACAGCGCGATGAGTGCCAGATAAAATGTTACCAGCGAAAGGAATATGATAAATAAAATACGCTTGATTCGCTGCTGCTTTAAATTCTTATCAGTTTCCTTCATTTATCATCCGGCGTTCTTACATTAACATATTTTCGAATAAACCGGACAGCATCGTCGCTATGCCTGAAAGTAGGTATCCCCGCCTCCTCGAGAAGATCGATCAAGGGTTGATAGATCTCACCAGTATCTATACTCACAACCATGGGTTTGTCGGATTTACGAAAAATCTCAGCCAGAAGACGTCCGGTACTTTCTTCCCGGTTCAGATCTTCCTCATGAAAAGTAGAGGGAGGCAGGGTCTGCATGGCAGGGGACATGGGCAAAGGGGACACCACAGCACAATCTACATTCTCGTCATCAAGCATTGCTTCGACAACCCCGCAGAAGGTTCGATCGTCCGCAACCGGGGTAATGTCTATGGGATTTCGGATATCCTGCAAACGGTCGATCCCTAAAGGTTTAAGCAGTTGCGTGATCTTTTGAACAGTCTCCGGGCTGAACACAGCTAACCTTAATTCCTGGTCATTTTTCAGATTATCCGACATGGCTACACATTCAAATCCAGAATTACTGATCAAGCCCACGCGGTTTCCGCGGATTTTCTTCTTCTTCAAGAAATGAAGATTTTTTACAAAATTTTCAAATTCAAAAATATCCTCAGCCACGATCACTCCAGCCTGCTCCAAAAGAGACCGGCTCACGGAATAATCCCCGGCAACGGAAGCAGTATGGCTCGCCGTAGCACTTCTTCCTTCCGGGCTCCGTCCTGCCTTATACACCAGCAATATTTTTCCCGTCTTCCTAGATATTTCTCTTGCTGCCTGGATAAAGTTAAACCCATCCCCATCAAGAAAACCTTCAACATAAACAGCCAGAATATCGGCATCCTTGTTGTTCTTAAAATAATTTAAATAATCCGATAATGTCAGATCTATCTGGTTGCCGATCGAAATCGCATAGTTGGGATCAACACCGGGGATCTTGCTCATCCTGGATATCATAAACGCACCACTCTGACTCAGGTAGACCAGAGAGGCCCTTTCAGATTTTCTGCGTGGCTGCCGGAAAAGCTTATATTCAGGAACGAAAGTTGTATCATAATGCCCGGGGCGGGAAATTATGCCCAGGCAGTTTCCCCCATTGACCACAGGGGTTATTTTCCCCCGGCTTCTTCCTCCGGCTAAAAGAGATCTTATTTCGTCTTCTAAGGATTCAGTTCCCTTTTTTTCACCGATGCCGCCGGCAATGATTATAACCGATCGTGCTTTTTCAGAGTTGACCAATTCATCCATGAGTTCACGGCTTTGTTCGGCTGATACAGTCAGTACGAACATATCAACCGTTTCCGGCATTTCGGATATGGAAGGCACACAGATACAGCCTTCGATCTGTTCAGCTCCAGGTTTGACAACATAGATCTTTTCCCTGGGAAATCCCTGTTTCAAAACATTATTGAGAATGATATGCCCGATATTCATTTTTTCGGAAACACCGATGATGCCGATCGATCCAGGCTTAAGCAGATAATCTATCTGCTCGAACGGCCGCTTCTCTAAGGGCTTCAAATTCTTGGAAAAACGGCACAACCCATCAAGGGACACCAAATTCCCTGACCGGATGACAAAAGGATTGACTTCCGCTTCCTCAATTACGTATTCATTCTCTCCGCCAAACGGGGAAAAGCTGGCGGCTAAGAGACCAAACCGTTTAAAAACCGTGACCAATTCATCCTGGGTAACCAACTGTTTTCTTCCGCGAAATTCAGCGGTTATCTTGTCAAAAAAAGCTACTGGTTTGAGAATCGATAAAATATCAAGATCATCCATGAGAGGAGCCGACACAGTAGCAAAGGCTCTTCCTGTTTTTAGATTTTGATTCATATATTCAACGTCAGTACCTCCGGTCCCCATTGTGACCACCGGCCCGAATTCCCTGGTATTTCGCAGTCCCAACAGCAATTCTGATCCGAATCCAAAATTCTCATAGTTTACGGCTTCTATCACCAGAACACCACGGAGCTCCTGTTCGATCTGCGCCAGGGTTGTGACCTCACCATTGGATTTTTTTATCCAGGCATGATATGCCCTGGGGATATCCGTTAACATTTCATCAACAGTGCTTAGAATTTCTGCAATTTTATTTTTAACAAAACGTACCCCACCGACATCTGATTTATGGATGATCTGCGGGGATACGATTTTCAGCACAACCCTATCAGATGGGATCGATCCAATCTCCCTTAAGGGAAAAGATTGTCCTTTCTTCACGAGAACATGGGCCGGGGTTTTAATCCCCAGAATTGAAAGCAGCCGGTAGAATTCATGCTCGAGTAAAAAAAACCGGTTGTCTTTTTCTGCTTCCCGGAATATATCATGGATTTTGTCTGTATCCATTTTTCTGCCTTAATCTCTGATCTGATCAAGTGCCGCTTTTTTCCCCAGCTCAAACGCTTTATGGTTCAAATCCACCAGATTCTGACCTTTAGGTTTAAACAGCACTTCTATAAATTTAAGCAGGCTGCTTTCCTTGACTATGAGATCAAGGGAGGCAGCTCCCAGCATCACCATGTTTTGTGCCCTAACAGAGCCGGCTTCAGCGGCTAATTTTTTTGAATCAATGATAATCGGCTGACTGATTTCCC
>CAZLBV010000259.1:0-11505 GCA_964557845.1 uncultured Eubacteriales bacterium
TCTGCCATGCCGTCCGATCCTACTTTCCAGGGAATCCAGACTAAACTGAAATGTCCAATGGTTATGTCACTTTTTCTGGGACGGATGATCTCTTCCTCAAGATTAAGGTCTTCCGGACTTAACTTTCCCTGGAGGCGCTCGATCTCGGCAGCGGCTTCCTCTTCCAGATCATTAAGCTTTTGTTTTATGACCTCAACTTCTTTTTTTGCCAGTTCGACGTCTTCTTTTTGACGGGCGGCTCTCCCAAGCCCCCGCATTCCGGTTGTGGCCCGGCCTATTGTTCCTGTGCTTACGGTTTTACGTCCGAATAGAGCCCCGAGAATGGTAGCTCCAAAAGAGATTGCCGTCTGTACTTTTTCCTGACCGTATTGAGATGATTCTTTTTCTACCCGGAGTTGAGCTTTGCGCAGCTGTTCTTCCAGAGAGGCGATCTTGGGGGAATATTTGGCCCTTAGTTTTTCTACTTCCAAGTCACGATTTTCATGGGCCAGGTGGAGGATCCTGGCTCTAAAATCCCTTTCATTTTCACCCGGATCAGAGTATAGATCAAGGTCAGGGCTGCTCCAGATCTTAAGTGTTTGATTTTGGTAAAAATAACTTTCAAGACTTTGTGCCCATTTTTTATAGCTTGATTCCTGCCCGGCAGCAGGATTCAGATCGGAAAAAGAAGCATTGGGTTGAGCTTGTTCCAATAAAAAAGGTTTCTTATTTATGAATAAATTTCCTTCTTTCCAGGGTATGATACTTTCGCTTTCCGGTAGTGCTGCCAGTATAGAATATGTGTCCCAGCGGTCGATCTGTGCTTTTGTGTTCACAAAATGAAGACGGCCAGTTCCAAGAAGAGCCGGTCGATAAACCAGTCTTTCTTCCTCAGTGACAGCTTCTTTTAAGGGAGCATAAGATTGCTTGATTTTAACCGGAAGAATAATCTCTGTTTTAATCTTGTCTATCTTTTCCTTCGGGGCCGAGGGAGCAGGAATTTTTTGAGTCTCTGGTTCCGGACGTGATAGATCAAATTGTTTAAGGCGCTCTGCCATTAAGCTATTGATCTGTTCCCGAGTGAGGGGGCCCCTAAGGTAAGAGAGAGCCCAGCGTGAATAGAACAGGGTTGGATGGTTCTCGTGGACGTTATGCATATAGAAAACTCTTTTTTGCAGTCCGGAAAGGATCTTGTCGATCTCTGAACGATCGAAAGAACCGCCTGAGGTGGTGGAAACTCCTTCCAGTCCATCCAGAACCCGTTCCTTGTCCCGCTCGGTCTGCAGACGTCCTATGAACCAGGTCCCGGAATTGGCCAAACCTTTATAATCAAGATCGACCGGATTTTGGGTGGACAGCACGATCCCGAGTCCGAAAGCCCTGGCCTGTTTTAACAAAGTAAGCATGGGAGTTTTAGAGGGAGGAGAAGCGGTGGGTGGGAAATAACCAAAGATCTCATCCATGTAGAGTAAAGCCCGCAAAGAACTGGTGCCAGATTGAGTTCTCATCCAGGTGACCACTTCGTTCAGCAGAGTTGTAACGAAGAACATACGTTCTTGATCGGATAGATGAGCGATGGAAAAGATGGATACCCGCGGTTTTCCTTGGACAGTGTAGAGCATTCTTTGGATATTTAATGGTTCACCATTCATCCAAGCTGAAAATCCCGGTGACGCCAAAAGATTATTCAACCGCATGGCTAGATCCATTCTTTCAGATGAAGGGAAGAAGGATTCCAGAGAAAACACTCCGATCTTTTTAAAAGGAGGGGCTTGGATGGCTTGGATAATCCTTTCCAGGGAAAGGCCGATTCCGCTAGTCCAGGCTTCCTGAAAAATATTGGACAGAAGAATATGCTCACGACTGCGGATCGGATCAGCCGTAATGCCGGCTAGAGTCAGTATCCCGGAAACAGCAGATAAGATCCTATCTCGTATTGTGTCCGGATCACGGAGTAAAGTAGGAGGGGGTGCTTCAAAAGAAGTCATCAGGGATATGGGCATTCCGGCATTACTGCCGGGAGTAAAGATATTAATATCGACAGATTGTCTGTATTTTGCGATTCTGCTTTTATCTTGACCCCAATCTGCCAGGCCTGTAAGCCATTTTTTCGCTTCTTCACCCGCATATTTATCCGGAGTCATTCCTTTTCTCATAGCTTCACTTTCTTCGATCCAGGGACGGAAATCAGATGGATTCAATTCCGGAAAGGTCAGCATGAGGTTTCCCATATCTCCTTTGGGGTCGATGACCAGAGCAGGTATGCCGTCAATTGCCGCTTCCTCTAAAAGAGAAACACATAGACCGGTTTTACCGCTTCCGGTCATTCCCATACAGACAGCATGAGTTGTCAGGTCTTTGGAGTCGTACAGTAAAAGATTGTCTTTTTGGATCCCTTTTCCACGGTCATATATCTTGCCCAGGTAAAAGGCGCCTAATTTCTCATAGTTATCCATCTCCTGTTTCCTCCATTGTTAGATTAATCCGGTTCTATCACCCGGTATATAGATCATGTTTGATATGATAGCTTAATTTAGGTCATTGTTTAAGTGAATTTTTTGTTCTGTTTTTTTGCTTCTTGTTTTAGAGATAACGATAAATTCCAAAGATTTTATCCTTCCTGACAATATAATCAATGTTGTGCTGAAGAAGGTTGTCGGTGTGCAGGGCACAGTTGAACTTTGTCAGAAGATCAAGGCAGAATTTGACAGAACAGCCGATCTTTCTTATATTAATAACAAGAAAATAAATATATTTTTGATTCATTTATTTGCAGACAGTAAAAAATTAGTTAGTCTGTCCCGCTCTTATTAATAATGATTGAGGGAGAAATCTCCCTCTTTGACGCCATTATACCTGGATTTTAAATCGGGTGAATGATCCAGGTTAGTGATATGAAAAAATCAAATTAAAATGATCGTTATCTTAGAGAAACGATAATGGTAGAAAGGAGGTTAACATTTTAGAAAAACAACATACTATGAAGGATGGAAGCCAGTTAACGATCCGGGAATTAACTCTGGCGGATCTGGATCATTTAATGGAGTTTTATGTGTCCCTTCCTAACCAAGATCGCAAATACCTGCGTATCGATGTTACCGATAGGGAATTAGTCAAACAAAGGGTCATTGATGCAGTGAATAAAAAGGATATCCGGATGGCCGCTTGGCATGACGGTAAAATAATCGGAAGTGGTGCTCTTGAACTCGGCCGGGATGACTGGAAAAAGGGCACAGGCGAACTTAGATTGATCATATCAAATGAATTCCAGCGGAAGGGAGTCGGGACCCTCCTTGCCAGAGAGATTTATCATCAGGCCGCTGAAAAGGGAGTTAAAAGAGTTGTGGTGAAAATGCTGCGTCCTCAGAAAGCCGCTCGAAGCATATTTAAAAAGTTGGGATTCGACCATGAAGCTGTTGTTTCTGATTATGTTTTGGATCAGTCTGGACGGCCTCAGGATCTGTTGATCATGACCTGTAATATGGATAATTTTTGGAAGGAATTGGAACATGTCTATGGTGACTCTGATTGGAGACGGTGCAGATAACCTGAAATATTCCATCACAGTTTCATCCCCCAAGAGTTCCTATTTGCAGCAACCTTGGGAATTCATTCTCCTTAAGGATGGTTGGATGGGTAGGATCGGAAATTCTATTTTATTGATGTCATTACCCAGAGTAAGAATATGATTACACCCACAAGGATCCAGCTTCCGCCGAAACCGATATAATCCCATTTTCCAGGTTTCATGATTTCCCAGTTTGATCTGGGGAAGAGTTTGTCTTTAGAAAATTTTCCCGGATTTTTATAGGATTCTGCCAACGCTTTTTCTTCTTCTTCGTCTGTTTTCTGCACAGGAGTGTGCATTTTGGCAAAAAATCCATCAAGATGGGTTTTCTCAACCGGTTTGGTCACAAAAGAGATCAGGAAGAGGAGAATAAAAGGAAAAATGGCGTCGAAAAAAAAGCGGGTGGCGACCAATTGAGATTTCTTGAACCCGGAAAAATCAATGCCAAACCAGCTTAAGACCCAGATTTCGGCCTGGAACCGTCCGATGCCAATTTTAGGAGACATAGGATCAGATGGATCTACGCGGGCCACGTGTTCAAAAAATATGCCGGTCGGTTCGATAATATGCAGTTTTTCGATAGATTGTCCGATATGCTCCGCCAGACCATTTTCAACATCTTCTCTAAGGGCTCCGGTTGTGATCGTAATGGTTTGCGGCCGGGTTTGGACAAGGAATTTTTGATTGTTTTTAGCCCAATCAAGGCTGGTAAAAAGGTTGGGGATAACAGCATATATGATGAGACAAATAATTACCTGAACAAAGACAGCAGTTTTGGTGAGGCGTCGCCAGATAAAGCCGAGCCAGATAGACGCCCCGAAGATAGCAGGTATGGAGATGATGTATTTAAATAGTTCCAGAAGATTATCGATAAAAAGGGCGACGCCAATACCTCCGAACAATGTTACAGCAATTGCGACTCGGCCTACATTCAGATAATGTTTTTCTGATTTCCCCGGGCGGAAGGGCTCATAGAGATTTTTGATGAACAAAGCGGAATAGGATACCGCACCTGCATCCAATGTAGACATATTGGCAGCCAGGATGCCGATAAGCATGAGTCCAACCCCCCCCGGAAAAAGGAGATCTTTGGTCATATAACCCCAGATAAGATCAGGATCATGTATAGCTCCCATATAAAGGCCGATGGCCAGGAGCCCGGCCAAGGCCCAAAAGATCATAATAAATCTTTTAAAGAACATCCCGCAGATCATACCAAAGCGCGCGGTCATCTCGTTTTTTGCGGAACCGGCTGTGGCCATGCCAGGTGCAACCGCGATTATGGAAACCAAGTTAGCCAGAACCATCCCCAAAATGGTGTACCAAGCATATTCGCTTACGGAAACTGAGCCGAAAAGCTCGAACATATAATCTGGAACAGAAGCGTGCAGTCCCGAAAAACCTCCGATTTTGTGCAGCCCTATCGGGATAAGGATTAGAGAAAATGTGATTATCAGGACCCCCTGAATGGCATCTGTTATAGCGGCAGCCCTGAATCCACCCAGCATAGTGTAGATGCTGACGATGACTGCATAAATAAAATAAAAGAATACTGGATTGGTATAAGACACAAAGGACCGCAGGTCTCCATGTTTATTTTTTTCATTTAAGAGTTCATAGCGGATCTTCTCTTCAGGAGATAGTCCCTGTTCAATTTTATCGCTTAACAGCCTGTATTCATGGAATTGTTCGATGCTCAGGCGTTCTTCGACTGAAAGTTTCTCCAAAGGCTTCGGAGTCATGGCCATCATGGTTTTCGCGGCGACCATGTAGCCGACTCCTCCCCCCAGAATAGATAGTAGAAGTATAAAGACCGCATAACTTCCGCCCAGGTTTTTGCTTTTAAATCGTTCCGTGAAATAATCTCCGATGGTGGTCAGGCGAACGCGGCGGAAGAAAAAAGTTGAAAACCAGTAAAAAGGCGTAAGGAAAAGGACCAGATATTGGATCCACATGCCCCCGATTCCCTGGCGGTAGATCTCCCGGGATACTGCTACGGCCTGGTCAGCGTTGGTCGAGTTCCCGAAATTTAAAAAAAACTGATAGGTTTTTCCCAGCTTACGGCCGGCCAGAAAAAAATCTCCGGTATCTTTGGTTCTACGTCCGGCCCATCTTCCCAGCCATAAAATAACCCCGATATAGACAATGATCAGGACAATGTCTAAAAAATGAAGGCCGAAGATATACATTCTATTTTTATCTGGACTTATGTTTTTTACATAGTATTAAGTGTAATGTCAACCGAGTAATACATTGAAAATTTTAAAAAGTTTTGTTAACTTAATTTTTTATTATGTCCAGACATCCGATTGATCTATTCAAAAATATACGATCTAAAGTTACCATATTTGTTCTTTTATTGCTCACAGCCATCACCTTGGCGGCTTATGCTGTCATGGTTCATATCATGCGGGATAGGGTTTTAAATGAAGTCCTAAAGAGGGCCGGATCTCTGACCCGCAGTATTGCCTCAGTTGCCGGTTATAATTTCATTTCCCAGGACCTGCTGGGTTTGGATACGCTAGTTTTTAAAGTCAAGAGCTCAAATCAGGATGTGGAGAGTATCGCGATTATTGATATGCAAGATACAATTCTCGTCCACAGCGACCTGCATAAAGCAAGAGAAACTTATATCCCTACGATTGGGAGTTTTTATGGAGCCTCTGGGGATGGTACTTCCATCAGATTGATAAAAGACAGGAATAATGATGTTTTTGAGATCATGAGTCCAGTCGTATTTATGAATAGAAATCTGGGAAAAGTAGTTTTGAGTATTAATAAGACCACTATTTATGCTGCCCAAAAACAGGTTCAAAGGAATATAGCTTTAGTATTTGCAGTTATTCTTCTGGTCGGTATACTCGGTAGCGTTATTCTTTCTTCATTTTTGACCCGGCCCATAAAAGAGCTTAATTCTGGGGTGGAAGATTTAAAAAATGGAAAGAATTCCAATCAATTAAAAATATATTCTCAGGATGAGCTGGGAAGATTAACCCAAAGTTTTAACGAAATGTCCCTCCTAATAACGACTCAAAAAGAGGAGCTAAGTAAATATGCAGAGGATCTTGAAAAGTCTTATGTTGCAACGGTTAAAGTTCTTTCCGCTGCGATAGAGGCCAGAGATCATTACACTCTGGGTCATTCGACCCGGGTATCAAAACTATCCGTCGAGATCGGAAAGGAAATGAATTTAACCAAGGAACAACTCGAAGACCTAGAGATAGCATGTCTCTTTCATGATGTGGGCAAGATCAAGATCCCGGATTCCATCTTGCTTAAAAAGGGAAAATTGAATGCATCTGAATTCAGAGAGATGAAACGCCATCCTGAATATGGCGCTGAAATATTAAGTAAAGCTTCTTCCTTGTTGAAATATATCCCCGCAGT
Organism: uncultured Eubacteriales bacterium; assembly: GCA_964557845.1. GTDB lineage: Bacteria > Acidobacteriota > Aminicenantia > Aminicenantales > Aminicenantaceae > CAZLBV01. The sequence goes on from CAZLBV010000259.1 coordinate 6,935, forward strand.
GAAGCATCATCATGAGTGGTTTAACGGAGCAGGGTACCCTGACGGATTAAGCGGTGAGAAGATTCCTGTCCCTGCCGCCATCATTTCTTTGGCTGATGTTTTTGATGCCATGACCTCAGACCGCCCATATAGGAAAGCGCTATCCGTTAAAGAATCTTTGCGAATAATGAGAGATTTAGCCGGTATACAATTCGCATCGGATCATGTTGAGATCTTCTTGAAATTATATGCGTTGTAAACCTTTAATTATTTCGTGATTGAAGATGATAAGGATATAAATATGTTTAGGAAAAAATCAATAACTGCTTTAGCCCTCTTTTTATCTTGGATATCTTTCTCCTGCGTGGCCCATAAAAATAACCACCTCCAGCAGATCTTTGATAAACAGCAGTTATATCTTTCATCGGGCCAACTCCAACTGGCCATTGACGGATACAATCAAGCGCTTGTTGAATATCCTAATGAAGGTCTGATTCTGGATAACTATATCCGGACTGTCGAAAATATCAAAGAAGCGGCCGAAAAAGCCTATTCTGCAGGGCATTACACCCATGCCTTGGGTGTGTTCACCATTCTGCTGGATAATTATCATTATTTCCGGACATTTAGAAACATTTTATCTTTTGATCAAGATTTTCTAAGGCTTAAACAGAAAAACTGCCGTATAGCCATAATTGAAATTCAGGTGGATAATGCGCTTAAAACCAAAAATTATAGCAAGGCTATCGGATTATATCAGATGCTTTTTATTGATTATCTCGATGATCAGTCAATAACCCAAAATTTCAAGCGAACAGTAAGCAGCATTTATCAAATAGGTGAGACTGCGTTTAAAAACAATGACTTGGTTATGTCTGGATGTATACATTACGCTTTATTGAAAAATTATGATTTGATCAAAAATTCCGATCTCTCATTTCCTTTTTCGAATTCATTACTGCAAGATAGAATAAATTGCTGCAGGGACAGCCTAACTAGGGGAGGTTTGGAGTGCTACCGGAAAGGAGATTTAAAAGAGGCGATTTCAATCTGGAAAGGAATTTTGACTTTTGATCCGGAAAATGTCGAGATCAAAAAAGCCGTCGAGAAAAGTGAAGAGCAGCTTAGAAAGATCAGAAAATAAATGATCGTCTATTTTTCTTTAGGAGTTCGATTTTCTTTTTGATCTCGATTTGATTTGGATCGATCTCAAGAGATTTTTCCCAAGCAGCCAGAGCTTCATCAGTATCATCCAGGGAAAAATAGCATTCTCCCAGTGAATTCAATAAATATATATTCAACCCATATAGAGATAAGGTTTCCTTATATGTATTAACAGCCTTGGCTAGTTCCCCCAAATTTTGATAGGCTTTTCCCAGAATGAAAAACATCTCGAAGGGAGCTGGTTCGGATTGGTTGAAAAAACGCAGTAAAATCGGTTCGATTTTTTCGTATCGTCCTGCATTCAGATAGACCTGGGCTAATCCCAAGGCGAATTCGATCGAATTCGTATCTTTTTGATAGGCTCTCTCAAAGTAATCCTGGGCTTCTTTTGATCTGCCGCTGTTATAAAGCTGGGTGCCGAGAATGAATTCATAAGCAGGATCTTCGATTTCGGCTAAAACTTTAGTATAGATCCAAGGCCGAGTCATGGCTGCGGCATAGCTGACATCAAAGTCTTCTTTATCAAAAAGGATCTCCTTTCCATCTACCCATAAAGAAACTTGAATCCGATAATGGGCTGGGGAAAATCCTTGGAGAGGAAATTGTTCCAAAATATTTGGCAGTTCTGTATATTCCGATAATCTTTTATGTGTAGATTGAAATTTCTCTCCCTCTTTAAAAAAAGTATATTTTATCTCGCCTTTTTCCTTTACAGCTCGATTAAAACCATGTATTTGAAAAGCAGTAACCAGGGTGTCGGATTTTACAAAAGTTTTATTAGAGTGAACATAAATTTGATGATTTCCCATAAAGAAAGGTCTGAGTCCTTCTGAAGGTGTTTCGTATTTCTTAAGGCCATAACCCAGGATGAGAGATGTCATCTGCAGCCGATTGTCTTCTGCAGGGATATAAAGTTCTCGCTCAATGGAAGTGAATTCCTTTGAGGCTTCATTTTTTAAAAGAATGGACAACTTATAGTGCCCGGGTATTAAAGGAAACATATCTCGAATACTGACCGGCTGGCGGGATATCCTCTTTATTCTCTCTTCATCGAAGTTGAAGGAAAAGTCCTTTTCAAACTGATAGATGATCTTATTTTCCAGATTCGATATTATTCCATTCACTTTTAAAGTAGTGAAATATTTGTCATCGTAAGAATCAACGGATAGCCTTTCGGGTTCAAAAGCATAATGTGCGAAATATATTCCCGAGGGATCTCTGATCACTTTGACGGAGGAATCGCTTAAAATATAATTGGTTGAATACTCTACCTCGACGATGTCTTTGTACTCCAGAAATTTTTGGGCGTATCTGTCTTTCATTTGTCTGACTGGAGTGGTTTCCACTCTTTGGATCAAGATATCTGAAGAGAGAGAGGGCCGTCCAATGTTTTTGTCTCCCTCTCCCGGGATGAGAGAAAGAGAAACAGAGGCCAAATCAGGCTCGAACTCTGCCAGCATCTGATAGGCGCCTATAAAATCAATGGGGTCTCCATAATAGCTTGTCAGCAGCGCCTGGGGCCCATCTCTTGCAGGGCTGTAGAAACGGTACTCACCTATTCCTCCTTCCTGAAAAAAGACCAAGTTGAATCCTGGAGGAAGTCCGAGGTCGGTTTTTCCCTGATAAAACCATATTTCAGCCGGGTAGGTCTGGGTTTTTCCCTCGAATCTTTGGATATCATTAGGCTCACCAAGGATGATATAGATGCGGCCCCGGTCAGTCTGCCAGCCTGGCTTTAAGCTGCTTCGGCCATAATAATGGTTGGCATGGTTTATCCGGCGATAATGTTCTTTCCTGGCTTCCCCTTCGGGCATGCCATGGAGTTTATCCCGTTGATGCCAGAAAGCTTTAATGAAGGTATCGCGCTCCTGGTTGGTTTGAAGCTGCAAAAAGACTTCCTTCTCCGTATGCGTGATGATATAGGCGACTTCTTCATCCAGCCATTTTTTATAGACATCAGGCAGAGCGTCGGAATTTTCCTGCGCATTGGGAAGGTTTGAAGCAAATAGGATGGTTAAAAAAGCAAAAATTACTTTTTTTCTTATCACTCTTAACTCCTGCATTAGATAACCCTCATTTATTTAAACTCGATCTGGTTTCCAGATGATTCTTTTTGCAACTTTCTAAACTATTTAAGTATATTCAAACAAGCTGTTATACATAAATATTCTACCAGAATTAAACGATATTTTCACACTGTCGAATCATATGCTGTATGTTTTGGGATCGACTCTGGTTGATAAGGTTAGGATTTAATGGTATGAATAAATCATGGGTGAGAAAGTCTATATTAAAACCAATTGTCCTGAGTTTGATGATCTATATTCGAGGGTTAAGGCTTTTCTTGCGCGGGATGTTCTGGATGTGGTTATCGATGGGAAAAAGATAAGAGGTTTCCGGAGTCCGGACGCCAGATCTATCTGGATAAGGGATTACTCTGATATGCTGCGGGGAGTGAAATATTTTGAGCCGGATGTTAAGAGTGTGGTCGACCACTTCGCCGAGACTCAGGCTGAAAACGGCCGCATATTCGATTATTTTACTACCTCACCGGAGAAGCTTCCCTGCGAAAGGGAAAATTGGACCAAATATGTCCGGGTGCCGGTGGAAGCAGATGTGGAATTCCGTTTTATAAAAGCCGCCTATTTGGCCTGGCAGGCAAGCGGCGATGATGAATGGCTTAAGCGGCTGCTGCCCCGATTGGAAAAAGCTCTGGAATATGTGCGCAGCCATTCCTGGAGATGGGATAAAAAAACCGGATTGGTAAAACGGGCCTACACCATCGACACCTGGGATTTTGCTTATACTGCCGGATCGCATGCCTGGCTTCAGTTTCAGATCGATGATCGTACTTATTGGGGGATCATGCATGGAGATAACAGCGGCTATTATGAAGCATTCCGCTTGATGGCCCAGATCTATTCTCATTTTAAAGATGAAAAACGATCGGAAGAATGGAACGATCGCGCCCAAAGACTGAAACAGGCGATGAACAAAGTCTGCTGGAATGGAAAATTCTACACCCACTTTGTCAAGATCACTCCTGTAACCATCCCGGGTGTGGATGAGTCCCAGCAGTTGAGTTTAAGTAATCCCATGGATTTAAACCGAGGAACTGCTAATCAAGAAATGGCCGAGAGTATTATCCGGGAATATCTTTCCCGCCGGGAAAAAACTCAGGCCTTTGCCGAATGGTTCTCGATCGATCCTCCCTTTCCTGATGGGGTTTTTGGGGATGAAAAATTAAAAAAAGGTGCCTACGTTAACGGAGGGATCATGCCGCTGGTGGGAGGGGAAATAGCCCGGGCTGCCTTCGAGCATGGATTTGAAGGATACGGCGTGGACATTTTAAGGCGTTATGCGGCCATGATCTCTGAGAAAGGGGAGACTTATCTCTGGTATTTTCCCGATGGAAGGCCTTTAACCAA
>CAZLBV010000260.1:0-36168 GCA_964557845.1 uncultured Eubacteriales bacterium
GACCTGGAAGGCAAGCCCCGGTTGGGGTGGTATCAGAGTTTTGAGCGCGCCCACGGTTATGTATGCTCAGGATTGTTCGCCTCCTTAGGTTTCTGGCAGGTGCTCTGGAACAAGCAGGGCTTATCCATGCATGATAAGATCGCCGATACCACGGTGATCAAACTTCCCAAAAAAAAGCGCATCAAGAAGCCAAAAAAAAGCAAGGAAAAGGCCGGAGACTAACCGGCCTGTTCCTTAGATAAAGGCTTTTTTAGGTTAAAATAAAAACTTTTTATTTCTGTGAATTCTTGCGGTGGTTAATTCACTTTAAAACCGTCCGGAACTTTAAAGGTATCGCTGGAAATGGGAACATTTTCTTCGAATTTGACGGCTTTAAGAACGGTGTTAAAGCCTGAGGTTGTGGTGTCCATCAACAGGCATATTCCCTGCCATCCGGCGAAAATCGTTGTGCCGTGTTTGGTCTTGATCTGATAAGACTCGCAGTCTTTTCCGAGAATTTCGATGTTGTCAAGCTTAGTGGCCTCCACGGATTTTCCACCACCTTTGGACAGCTCCTCCCAACTGACCTTGTATTCAGTGCCGTTATAGGCCTTGCCTCGCTTATAAGCAGTATTTTCAGCATAAATAACCAGATACAGCTCATTGCCATCGCTGAAATAGGATTCTTTTAGCTGATCTCCTTCGTAGGTGTCCTTGCGTTCTTTTAGGCCATAGTCGTCGAAGGTGACTACAGACTTGTTGACGATATCCGTACTGCCCATCTTGAGGATGGATTCAAATGTAATGATGCCTGATTTTATGCCGTACTTTTTGATCTGAGCCTGGGTCCCGATCGATACACATAAAACCAGGACTAAAACAGTGAAAATGAGTTTTTTTAACATAGTACACTCCTTGGGTGTAATTGATTTTATTGGTCTCCTTCTCCCGGGTTTTGCTTCTCTTTTCTCTTTAAATCATTGTGGAAAATTATAGGTTTGGTTTTGGGAAATTGTCAATATGATTTTTAAGAGAAGTTCCCCCATTTTTTTTAATCACGAAGCAGAAGGACGGAAAAGGATATGTATAAATCCCTCTGAAAGACGTAGTTTTTCCCCAGCGAGGAAAAACCACTCCCATTCCTCACAGCACTCCCCTCGAGTTTCACTCGGGGGACCATGCCCGTGCTGTTTCGGCTTTCTTCGGGAATTATACATATCCTTTAACCGTTTGTTCGAATGTTAAGTAAAAATGGGGGAACTTCTTCGGGGAGAGGAGGAGGCAAAAAGGTGCCCTCTTAAATCAATAAAAAGAATTTGGATCCCTTTGGTTAGGTACTCTGTGGAAAACTTCTGTAAATTTATGAAAAAAATACAATTATCTGGGCCCGACCCCGAACTCATCAGAACCGTTTTTCGGGAGATCAACCGGGCTGCTTGGGTGGCGACCGGATGTATTTTATTGCTTAATAAAGCGTAAGCCGGATCCCTGTCAATAATTTATGCTGAAACATATTATTTCTTATGGAAAAATTTTTATTACCGTGGTATAAATGATAGTTTGTTTCCCGTCTTCCTTGCTTTAGACCGGAAAAAAGAGACATGTATGGTATTGAATTTTATGAGTTTGCCGATTAATATAAGAGGTTTTCTTTTTAATCGAGGAAATAATATATTATATAAACATTAATCTGGAGGAAGCATGAAAGAAAAAAAGAGCATAATGGATACAATCGCAGAATCCAATAAGGCTGTTACCACTGGAATTGATGAAAAAGACATTAAAAGCTGGGTGACCATTTATGTGATGGGTAAAGCTTACAAAGTTCCTGCCGGACTAACCATTATGCAGGCCATGGAGTTTGCAGGATATAGATTTATTCGATCGTGTGGATGCCGGGCGGGATTTTGTGGTGCCTGCGGTACAGTATACAGAAAGATAGGAGACTATAAACTTCATGCGGTGATGGCTTGTCAGACCAGAGTGGAAGACGGAATGTATTTGGTTCAAATTCCTTTTGCTCCTGCTTATAAAGCCACTTATGACATTCAAAAAGAAAAGTATGATGTTGGCACACTCTTTAAATACTATCCGGAACTCGCTCGTTGTGTTTCCTGCAACACATGCACTAAATCATGCCCGCAGGGTCTTGAGGTTATGGATTATATTCAGGATGCGATCAAAGGCAATTTTGAAGCGGTGGCCCATGAATCCTTTGACTGTATCCAGTGCGGTCTCTGTGCTGTTAGGTGCCCTGCAGAATTGGTACAGTATAATATTGCACAACTGGCCCGAAGGATGTTTGGATATCATGGAAATAAAGAACCGGAACTTTTAAAAGCCAGATTAGAAGAAATTGACACAGGAAAATATAAAGAAGACTGGGAAAAGCTTCTCAAAGCATCAATTGAAGAACTAAAAAAATTGTATGCTGAAAGAGATAGGGAAGCCGATTAATTAAGGAGAAAAAAATGTCAGAAATGAAATATATAAAAGGTTATCCAGAATATATGCGGGATCTTATTGATGTTGTCAATAAAACCCGGATGAAAAGAAAAGATTATACTCCTCCGGCAATGAGCGCTGAAGAAAGAGAAGAGGTTCTCCAGGTCCATCCGGACTTTGCCCCTGGTGGTAAAAGAAAAATATCCATAGGTCTAAATAAGGGTGATTTAGCCGCCAATGAAGTGGTAGATCTTCTGGAAGCTTATCCTGTTATTGAAAAGGAAAAGATTGATCTATCTAAAGTACATTATACACCTGATGTTCTGATCATTGGCGGTGGTCTTGCCGGGACTTCGGCAGCAATCTGGTGTAATAATCAAGGAATTCCTACTGAAAAAATACTTCTCGTTAACAAATTAAGACATGGTGATGCCAATTCTATAATGGCAGAGGGGGGAACTCAGGCTGCAGATCGCCCGAGTGATTCACCCCTTATCCATTATCTGGATGCTATGGGAGGCGGACATTTTTCTAATAAACCGGATGTCCTCAAAGCTTTGGTGGAGGATGCCCCTTATATTATGCACTGGCTGGTAGAGCTGGGAGCCATGATCGATCGAGAGGAAAACGGGGATTTTGCCTCCAAATGGGGAGGAGGCACTTCAAGAAGAAGAATGCATGCCTGCCGGGACTATACCGGCCTCGAAGAGTTCAGAGTAATAAGAGACGAATTTAGAAATAGAAAAATCCCAACCTTGGAATTTTATCCTGCTGTGGAACTGCTCACTGATGAAACAGGGAGAGTTGCAGGAGCGGTTCTCTGCAATCTTGAAACCAGCGAATATGAAATCGTGAGAGCAAAAACGACTATTCTTGCCACGGGTGGATTCGGCCGGCTTCATATCAGAGGTTTCCCCACCACTAATCATTATGGGGCAACTGCCGATGGAATCATACTTGCCTACAGAGCCGGAGCTAAATTAAGAGACACAGATACAGTTCAATATCATCCCACCGGAGCTGCCTACCCTCCCCAAATAATCGGCCTGCTTCTCACCGAAAAGCTCAGGAGCATGGGAGCACAACCTGTGAATATAGATGGTGAAGCCTTTGTTTTCCCCCTTGAACCAAGAGACGTTGAAGCCGCCTCATTTATAAGAGAATGTTATGTGAGGGATAAAGGAATACTAACTCCTACCGGCATGAGAGGGATATGGCTGGACACTCCTATGATCGAAGTGAAAAACGGAAAAGGGACTATAGAGAGCGCTTTTCCCGGTATGAAGAGGATGTTCGAAAGATTTGATATCGATATGGCGGCGGATCCGGTTCTGGTCTTTCCGACACTTCATTATCAGAATGGAGGAGTGGAAACAGACCCAGAGGGAAAGACCAATGTGCCGGGGCTCTTTGTGGCCGGTGAGATATCGGGCGGTGTCCATGGAAAAAACCGGCTTATGGGGAATTCAACTCTGGATTGCATGGTTTTTGGACGAAGAGCCGGTATCTATGCTGCCGAAGATGCGAAAAAGGCTAAAGCACCGGGCAAATTGTCGTTGGAACATATGAAGAAGTATGCGGGGATGCTTAAGGAAGCTGGAATAAAGGCTGAAAGAAGATCTCCTATGCTGCTGCCGGATTACAGAGGTAAAGCAGTTCTGGCAAGAATGATCGACGTTTTTTAGCCGGAGCCATTACCCGGAAAACTGAAGATAAAAGAAGAAAAGCAGAAGATAGACTAAAATCTCTATTTTCTTAAGAGAAAAAGAAACATCCGATAGAGAACTGCTCCCACTCCTGCGGCCCATAAAGGCGCTGTCAGTTTGATTCCCGATGCCCCATTCCATAGTACAGCGTTTATTCCGGTTAGCAATGTAAGCATCTGTCCGGCTTGAATCCTTTTCGGATCAAGATTCTCATTGGTTGCGTCTGCTTTGCTTGAGATATTTTTTGATCCCAAGATCAAAAGAAAAAAGACCACAGAGGCTGCCGCTATTATTCCTCCGGATTCCCGGGTTAAAATTAATTCAAAACCGGCTTCATTCTGACAAACGGCTATAATCGTTATCACAGCACTCAGGGAGGCGAATATAATCTGCCGCCTGTGTTTCGGTTCCAAGCAGCTGTCAAGCGCAAAGGCGGCTATAGTCAACGCTCCGTATCCCCAGTTGGTCTGAAATGTCACCCATGACCCTAATCCCAATAGGGCGGTAGAATCCAAAATGGTTGCAGGTAATCCGGTTGTGCGATTGACGATGCGGATGGCCAGAAGCAGCCAGAATAAAATCCCCTGACCATAAAATCCCCCGATAAATAAAGCGATCAAAGTAAAAACTACCGCAACGAAGGCAGAGAGATCATGGTCCGGGTCGATTTCCCGGCATAAGGCCCATGCCAAAAATACATAAAGACCGGAACCGATTCCCCATAAGATGCTCTTGTCCCAGGCCCCTGTTTGCAGCAGATGAACAATAAATCCACCTAGTATAATTACACAGGTGGTAACAGCAATAGCCAGATTGGGCGGATATTTCGGATCCAAAGGCCGGCCTATTGCTGTTATCTTGCTGAGTTCCATATTCCTTCCCTCACTTTAGCTTGTTGAGGAAGAATAATCCATATAAAAAAGTCACTGATAATATGTAAAGCTATTTATCTTTAAAAATTATTTTCCTGTATCAGGAATTCCCACCAGTCTTTAGAAAATTTACCTTAATTTATCCTGATTTGTGAGTTTACTGAGCCTAGCCCTAATTACGAGTCGACTGTGAGAGGTCTTGGTGGGTGCCGACTATTTTTTCCATTCATACAATTTCGATAATTCTTGACATAATTTTTGTCATTATTTATACTTCTCTGCAATGGTTGAATGGGGAAATGACAATTATAATACTCTCCCAGCTACCCCTGCTAATAAGAAAAATCTTATATTTCAATGAGGTTTTGTGTTATAGAGTTATGGCACAATTGATAGAAGACCTGTCGAGTGAGATGAAAAAATGGGGAATTGATGCGAGAAATCAAGTCTGCAGCGACCAAGCCTCGGTTGTCTGGATTGATCGAGGATGCCCTTCCTTGGAGCGTAGGCATATCGGATGGCGGACCGGCTGGAGGAGAGGGACGGATAAGTGGAATTTGGTTTTTTCTCGAGAAAGGGAAGGAGAATTCTTATGAATCAGATAAATCGACGCCGCTTCATTTTATTCATCACTTTTTCGGCGATTGTGATCGTCTATTTAATTTCAGCGCCTCCAGTTTTTGGTGTTTCAAAGGCTTGGAAGGCTCTCGGTCCTTATGGAGGTTCTGTATCTGCACTGGGGATCGATCCCTCCCATCCCAAGACCATCTACACCGCGATTGAGGGTATGGGTCTTTTTAAGAGCACTGACGGCGGAAGCCGTTGGAAAAAAACAGGGCTTACTATCAGTGCGATATTCTTTGCAATTGAATTCCGTCCCGGGAATTCTCAAACGGTTTATTCGGCAACATCTGAAGGGCTTTATATCAGTACAAATGGCGGCAAGAATTGGACGCAGAGCCTTTCCGCATATGTTCTTTCCATCGCTATTGATCCCGTGACTCCCAATAATATCTATGTTGGGACCTGGGGGGGATTGAGTAAAACCAGCAACGGCGGCCAGACATGGACTGATGCCTCCGCGGGGCTAGGGCAGAAATATGTTCTAGGCTTGGCCATAAACCCATCGACTCCTTCCTTGCTCTATGCTGCAACCTGGGAGGATGGAGTTTATAGAAGCTCCAACAGCGGGGAGAGCTGGATTCAAGCTTCGCCAGGAATCACCGATATCAATATCCGGAATCTTATCATGGCTCGTCCCAATATTCTTTACGCAGCAACCAACAGTGGGGGCGTGTTCAAGACCGAGGATGGAGGGAATAGCTGGAATCCTGTGAACAACGGATTGGCCGGGGTGAAATGTTTCCGGCTCCGGATGGATCCGGCCCATCCGGAAACGATTTACTTGGGCACACAAAACAAGGGGCTCTTCAGGTCTGATGATGGCGGATCCAGTTGGAGGGATTTTAGTACTGATCTCCCGTCACCTTGTACTCCTTATGCCATAGCTATCAATCCCCAGGACAATACCGTCTATGCTGGGCTTTTTATATGGGGAGTTTACAGGAGTACAACCGCGGAGGATAAATGGGTCGATTCGAACGCCGGCTTGAGTGGGCATTCCGTGAGTTCATTGATAGTGTCCGCTAAACCCAGAAAAATCTTTGCCGGCATTCAAACCTATGGCCCCAGCATCTTCGTCAGCTCGAACGGCGGGAAGAAGTGGACGATGTCCAATTATGGAATGCACTATCCGCCCGTTTACTCGCTTGTAATGGATCCGACGAATTCGAATATTATTTATTCAGGCAATGCTGGCTCTCTCTTCAAATCCAAGGATGGTGGGGAGAACTGGATGGCTGCCGACACCGGTCTGAAAAGAGGCTATGTCTCAATTCATACCTTGACGCTGAACAAAATCGACCCGAAGACTCTGTATGCCGGCATGGATTCTGGAGTTTGGAAAAGTACGAATTCTGCAGCCTCATGGAAAAGCGCCGGCCTGAAAAAAAAGACCATAACAACGCTTGCAATCCACATAAACAACTCGGACATTGTGTATTGCGGGACCCCCGAGGACGGGGTCTTTAAGTCGGCCAATGGGGGAAAGACTTGGTTCCGCATGAGCAAAGGGCTGCCTAAAAGCGTTGCCATAAAAGTTCTGCTCAATGATCCGGATGTCGAAAATTTGATCTATGCCGGGACTGAGAATGCCGGCGTATACATGACGACAAATGGTGGGAAAAAATGGAAAACTACTCATAAAAGAATATCAACCATGAGCGTAAGCTCACTTCTCATTGTCGAGGGGAATTCAAAGACCATTTTCGCCGGGACGAACGAGGGTGTATTCATGTCCGCCAATGAGGGTAAGGCTTGGACGAAGTTCGGAAAGGGTTTGCCAGCCGATTCCATTATCAATGCCCTGGCATACGAACACAAAAAAAAGCGCCTTTACGCCGGCGGGAATAACGCCGTTTACTGGATAACCTGGCCACAAAAGTAGCGGAAGTGAGTATTTTTCTTCTGTTATTCCGGAACATGCTTTTAAAGCGGTAGGAAGCGGCCTTTAAGGGTTAGCTTTTTCCAAACTTTTATATCCAAGATCCCCCTTGGCATTTTAATGAATACATTTGATGAAAATTTAGAGGATTTATTTAAATCCTGCTGATTGCCTTTTTCTTCCAGCATTACCGAAAAAATATCTCTTATGCTTTGTTCATGATCGATAATAAGAATCATAAATTTCATTTTCTGCGGACCCAGTAGAAGGCAAAGGGAATGCCGGTGGCGATGAAAAGAAGATCAAAGACAGACTTCTGCCATTCGAATACAGCTCTGAGTAAAATCAAGCCGAAGATCATTACCAGCGATATGATGGGAAGGAAGGGATAAAGAGGAACGCGGAATATTTCCGACCCCCCAATATTTTCCTTTCGCATTTTAAAAAGCGAAAGAGTGGAAAGCCCGTAAAATATCAGAATGGCGAAAACCATACCGGAGGCAATGGCCTCAAAGGTGCCCCTTATAAAAAGAATCGCTCCGGCCCATACACAGTGAACGATTATGGCTCGGGATGGCGTCCGAAAGCGGGGGTGAATGAAATCCAGCCATTTAAAGAACAGGCCGTCTTTTGCCATGGCGTAATAAACCCGGGTGGCGGTCATCATGGTGCCGTTTATACTCCCGGTTGAAGATATGATCACCAGCGCAGCAATATAAGCTGCGCCTATGGGACCGATCAGTAAGGTCAATACATCCGAAGCCACAATAGTGCTCTCTCTCATGCCCAGAGTTCGGTGGTAAGTCATATTGGTAAGGGCATAGAGCAGCACAATGATGACGATCCCTAGTATAAGGCTCAGCGGAATCACTCGTTTGGGATCTTTCATCTCTCCGGCTGAATATCCGATCCGCTCCCAGCCGGTATGGGAGAATATGATAAGCATCATGGCAGCTACTATGCTCCCAAGAGGGCAGAGATTGCCTTCCACAGGAGCCGTGGATCCCAGTAGATTTTCCTGTCCGTGGCTGAAGATAAAGCCAATAGCAACTATAGAAAGCAGCCCTCCTACTTTGAGCACAGTGGATAATTTCTGGAAGATGCTGGCCCTCTGTATCCCCACATAGTTTAATATCCCGAACAATAAAATGACAGCCAAGGCAGTGAGGAGTTTAGAGGTTTTATTCAGGTCAACAAAATATCCGATATAATCTGCTGCGATCAAAGCCAGGCCTGCCGCCGCATAGGTCCGGATAATAAAGAGCTGGGCCCAGCCAAAAATAAAACCGGCATAAGGACCAAAACACCGGCTGATATAGACGTATTCCCCTCCGGTATTGGGCATCCGAGTTCCCAGTTCCGCGTAGATCAAACCGCTGATGAAAACAAAGATCCCAGCCAACAGCCAGAGAAGCAGAATGGGTTTGAAGGAACCGAGATAACCGGCAATGATCTGAGGCGTGGAATAGATGCCGGCTCCGATGGCAATGCCGATCAGAATGGCTATTCCATCAAAAACCCCTAAAACTTTCCTGAGTGAAACCTTTGTGTTTTTTCCCTCGTCTGCCATGAAGAATATGATATAGCATAGGCGGACCCCTTTTTTTCTTCCAAAATGAGGAATATTTTGTTTAAATAGAAAGGGGATGAATATAAAGAACAGGTAAAGGAGGGAAAAAATGTATGCCCGTGTGACCATAATCCATGTTGATAAAGAAAGAGTGGATGACGCCATTAAATTATACAAGAAGCATGTCATGCCTGCGGCCAAGTCACAGAAAGGATTTAAAGGGATAACTTTACTGACCGATAAAAGAACCGGTAAGGGGATTTCCATTACTTACTGGAACAGCGAGAAAGATGCAGCCTCTAATGAGGACAGTAAGTATTACCAGGAACAACTGATCAAATTCATGGGATTTTTTAAAATCCCTCCCATCCGGGAAGGCTACGAAGTAGCTATCCAAGAATAAACATTTTCATAGGTTGATTATTATCGTTTTATAATTTTCATAAATTAAAATATTTTTCCATCCGGTCGAATGCTTTCTCGATAGTCTCTTCTGGGACGCAAAAGGACATTCTTATATGGCCTTCGCCTTTAAAAGCTATCCCCGGAGTCGTGGAGATTTTAGCTTCCTGAAGGAGTTTTACAGCGAAGGTCAAGGAATCCTTGCCTTCTGGAAGTTCTACCCTCGGGAACATAAGATAAGAGCCGGCTGGTTTGTAATAAGAGAAGATCTGAGGCATCAGATCCAGGCGTTTACACATGAGATCCCTGGTTTTCTGATAGTGCCGCCGGTATTCCTCCACACAATCCTGAGGGCCGCTTATAGCAGCTAAGGCGGCATATTGCGAGACCACAGGAGCACAGATACAGTAAGGAATATGGATTTTTGTGATCTGAGCTATCCATTCCTTGGATGCATGGACATAGCCTATACGCCACCCGGTCATAGCATAGGTTTTGGTAAAAGTAAAACAGCTGATGACATGATCTTTCATTTCCGGGATCGATCCGATACTGAAATGCTTCCTGCCATCAAACACGAAATACTCATAGGCTTCATCGGTAATAACTACCAGATCATTCTCCAAAGCAATGGAGGCTAATGTCCTTAGTTCGTCTTCATCATAGACAGCTCCGGTAGGATTATTGGGCGAGCTGTACAGGATTGCTTTGGTTTTAGGCGTGATAAGGTCTTTTAACTGATTAAAATCCAGCTTGTAGTCATTTTCCTGCTGGGTGGGAAGCAAAACCGCTTTACCTGAGGCTAAGCCTACCTGCCGGATGTGAGTGGAATATCCCGGTACCGGAATGATGACTTCGTCCCCGGGATCGATAACAGCCAACACTGCCGCGGCCAGTCCTTCTATCGCTCCTACGGTTATGATGACCTCCGATGGATCAGCTTTGATGTTATTATCTCGTTCGAGTTTTTTAGCTATCTCTTGCCTTAATATCTCAAGTCCTGCAGTTTCAGAGTATCCACCGGTCTTGCCTTCTTGGATGGCGCGGATCGCCGCCTGATTGATATGTTCAGGCGTTCCGGTGGTCGGTTTGGCCCAGGATAAAAAGGAGACATCCTCGATCTGTTTGGATAGCCGGGTCATCTCGTGAATAGCTGATTTGGGAATATCCACGATCTTTTTAGAAACCAGATGATTTATTGACATAATATAAACCTCGCTTTAAAAATATTATTTTATTTATTAATATGTATATATTAACGCAGATATGACTAAAAAAACACACAAAATTATCATGGAGGAACGAGATGAAAAAAAATCTTAAAATTATGATCCTTGTTTTATTTCTGTTTTATCCCTTACAGGGTTTAAATGCAGAAGACGACAACTGCTCGAGTTTCTTGGTTACCAAAGGGGCCTCTGCCGATGGATCCGTAATGATCACCTATACCTGTGATGGAGAGTTTTTACCCCATTTGGAATACCTTCCTGCTGAAGATCACAAACCCGATGCATTTATCGAGATAAGCGGATGGGGCGGCAAGGTTCGAGGGAAGGTCAAACAGGTTCCCCATACCTATGCTGTGGTTGGACTGATGAATGAATATCAGCTGGCAATTGGAGAGACCACATTCGGCGGCCGTAATGAGCTGCGCAATCCTGACGGCCTGCTTCACTATTTCTTTTTGATGAATTTGGCGCTTCAGAGGGCCAAAACCGCCAGGGAAGCGGTTAAGGTCATGGCTGAACTGGTGGATGAGTACGGTTATGCCAGCACCGGGGAATCTTTCTCTATTGCCGATCCTCATGAAGCCTGGATAATGGAGATGATAGGGCCGGGGCCTGGTGGGAAAGGTGCTCATTGGGTGGCTTTAAGGGTCCCGGATGGATATGTCTGCGGCCATGCCAACATGTCCCGAATAGGAGAATTTCCCCTTGATGATCCGGAAAATTGTCTCTACTCTCCGGATGTGATCTCTTTTGCCGAGGCTAAGGGATATTACGATAAATCCTCGGGGAAGCCGTTCAGTTTCCGGTATGCCTATGACCCCCCTAAACCAGAAGCACTAAGGACCTGTGCCGCCAGGGTTTGGAGCATGTTCCGCCGGAGTGCCCCGTCTCTCAATCTCTCATCCGATTTCCAGCGCGGAAAGCAGGGAACCGAGCCCTATCCTTTATGGGTCAAACCCGATAAAAAACTGTCCCTTCAAGATGTGATGAACATCATGCGTGATCATTACGAAGGTACGGAATATGATATGACCAAAGGAATAGATGCCGGTCCTTTTGGATGCCCGGTCAGATACAGGGATCTTACCTGGGAAGTTGATGGTGTCAAATACATTTGGGAAAGGCCCATCTCCACCCAGCAAACCGGTTTTTCTTTTATTTCACAATCCAGGTCCTGGCTGCCCGACGCCATAGGAGGCGTTTACTGGTATGGAGTTGATGATACCTATACCAGCTGTTATTTTCCTCTTTATTGTTCGATCCAAGATCTGCCCGTATCCTTTACAAAAGGGGATCTTCAGAGATTTTCCTGGGATTCCGCCTGGTGGGTGTTTAATTTCGTGTCCAATTATGCAAATCTTAAATATTCCTATATGGTAAAAGATATTCAGAAAGTTCAGACGGAGCTGGAAGGGAAATTTATTTCACTGCAGCCTGTGATCGAAAAAACAGCGCTCGAATTATATAATACCGACCAGAAGCTGCTGGTCGATTACCTGACTAACTATTCCGTAAGTCTGGGAGAGCAGGTGGTCAAACGCTGGATCGAGCTGGGAGAGCACCTGCTGACCAAGTATAACGACGGTTATGTGAAAGATGAAAAGGGCCGCCCCCGGGGTGTGGGATATCCTGCTGAATGGTTAAGAGAGGTCATAAGGTCAAAACCGGACCAGTTCAAACTGCCTACCTGGGGAGATGAAAAAAAAGACGGCCGGCTGCATTAAAAGCACAGCTTTACCCGCGTATGCCTTGTATCTGATCTACTCGTTCCCGCCGGATCTCTACTAAAGCTTTTTGTTTAATTATTACGTTACCAAAAATTGTCCTGGATTTGCATTGAAAGCTGAAATATGTTTAAGTATATATACATAAAATGAATTATTTAATGCAGTATTTTTAGGTTTTCCTGCCTATTAAAAAATCCCCATTTTTTCAGGGTAAAGCCAGGATTAATCCTGCTTTTGGTATGACTTCGTATTTTGTTTAATCAGAGTGAAACAAATGTTTCTAGTGATTATATTATTTTAATTTAATAGGAGGTGGTTAAATTGGCTTTTGTAGTTAGAGAAGAGAACGAGCCTATAGAAAAAGCGATTAAGAGATTTAAGAGGCAGGTACAACGAGAATCTATCATGAAAGATATAAAAAAGAGTTCTACCTATCTTTCCAGAGGGCAGAAGCGGAGACAGAAAGAAAGTCAGGCTCGTAAAAGGTTGCGAAGGCGGCTTCGCAGACAGCGGCCGAACGAATCCGTTACATTTTAGTAACAGTTGATCACTATTCCCAAATTCAATTTAACCGGAATAAAGGGAATAAAGGAAGAAGTTCCAGAGAAAAAGGGTTTTTAAGCGATGAAAACCAAAAAAATAAAGAATAGTCTTTCTCCTCCTGGCATTATTCAGGAGTATGAAGACCCATGGAATTCTCTATTTATCGACCTAAATGCTCTCAAAAGCAATTTCAAATGGCTTAAATCTGAGATCAGTAAAGATGCCACGTTTTTTCCAGTATTAAAAGCCGATGCCTATGGCCATGGTCTTAAAGAAACCGCATCCATCTTAAGAGACTTGGGATGCCGAAATTTTGCAGTGGATTCTCCCCAGGAAGGAATTATCCTTAGGAATTCCGGCATAGAAGAAGAAATTCTTCTAATGAATCCCATCCCGCTTTGGATGGCAGAACAGGCAGTCCGCTATGATCTCAGTGTATCCGTTATTCATCCCTCGATCCTCGAACCTTTAGAACAGGCAGCCGCTAATTTAAATAAAAAATGCCGAATTCACCTGAATATGAATCTCGGTTTGAACCGGCTGGGTATCCCCACTAGAATTATACCAAAACTGGCTCAAGAGGTATGTTCTTATCCGCATCTTATATTAGAAGGCCTATTTGGACAGCCCCGGGAACCAGAAACAGCAATTGAGGGTATGATTAAACTGAAGAATACAATAGAAGTGCTAAAAAAAAGAGGGATTTCCATTCAAAATGTGCACTTCGCCAACAGTATAACTTTTTTGAGATTTCCAGAGTCAAGATCTTTGGGTGCCCGCTTAGGAATTTTACTCTATGGTGTAATGCCTCCAGAGGAGGCTGGAAAATCTCACCCAGATGTTCCTTTGAAACCGGTAATGAGTTTAAAAACAAAAGTCGTCCAGATACAAAGGGTGAGTTCTGGAAGTAAAGTAGGGTATCATGCCAAGGAAATAGTCAGCCGCGACTCAATAATAGGTGTTATTCCTCTTGGTTATTACCATGGATTAGATCGTAAAATGACTAAAAATGGATATGTTGTCATTCAGGGAAAAAAAGCTTATTTTACAGGAGCTATTTCCATGAATGCCGCGATGGTAGATTTAACAGATATTCCAGATGTAAAGATTGGAGATGATGTGACCTTATTTGGGGAGCATGACGGCCAGTTTATAACATTGAATGATCTAGCCTCACGGACCGGGACTATTGCCGCAGAATTAATGATGCGTTTTGGAAATAGTATTGAGAGAAAATATGTATACAAAGAGGAAGATGTCTTGACAAAAATCATATTTTCTAAAGAAAACCAGAAAATTGATATCCATTACTGCCAGACAGTTAAAGATCTTCCACTGAATCTTACATTTTCCGATATTGCGATTTTTTTGAAAACCCATCTGGTTCCCTTTGATGATCCGATAGACATAATAAATTCAGCCTTAGATTATTCCCTGGCATCCAGTGCCCCAGGCAGGGGATTTATCTTGTTGGCTCTGTCCGGGGAAAAAATTTTAGGAGTACTTGTGTGTACCAAAACAGATACCTTGGATTTTATTCCTGAAAATATCATTGTCTATACTTGTGTTCACAGAGAGCATAGAAAAAAAGGATTGGGATCAGAACTGGTAAATCAGGCATTTAAATGCGTGGAAGGAAAAGTTAAACTTCATCTGGAAAAAGATAATCCTGCCAAGGAGTTTTATAAAAAATTGGGATTCACATTGAATCATTTAGAAATGCGGCGTGAATAAGGAGTTTTTTAATCATGGATTCATTATATGAAAAATATTGTACGAGCATGCAGGCTTGGAATGAATGTGCTGCCATTTATGAAAAACAGATCGTAAGCGGGCATCCGGATATAACAGCTTTTGAGAATTTTGAGGAAGACCTGCTGGATCGTTTACTGCGATATTTAGTGATATCTCAAAAGCGGCCGATAAAATTAATGGATATCGGCTGCGGGTCAGGAAGGCTCCATATTCGTTATGGGGCAAAAACCGCCGCTGTAAGAGATATAGATAAATCCGATCCATTTATTCATCTTAAGCTGTCAAATCCTGACTTTGCTTTTGATGAGGGTATTACCAGTGGCTTAAAAGAAGTTTGGGGAATTGACTTTTCAAAAAACATGTTGGATTTAGCGAAAAAAAAGATAAAAGAAACAGGCCTAGATTCAAATAAAAGTATCCCCCTTAATTTTGAACAAGGTTCGGCTTTTGAATTAAAACCTGAATCAAAAGATGTATTTCCTGTAGCTGTCTGTCTTGTCAATTCCATAAGTGTTATGCAGGGACCTGAAGGAGCCCAGGAACTGTTTAAATCCATGCGGAATGCGATTGAATCTGCAGGAGGAATTGCCATAATTTCCTGTTATCAGAAGGAGTATATCCAGACCTACGGCCTCGGTCAGTATGAATCGACCCTGGATGTATCCGGCCAGCCTTGGTGGATGGTTCCCGATACTTATGCTTCTAACAGTTATATTCACAAATCTCGTTCTTATAAACGTGCCTATGACCCTAGCCCGGATCTGGTAGTTGATGTATTCGATCGTCAGGGTAATCTGATCAAAAAAGATTTTAAGCTTACCCGAGATCCGAAAAGGACCGCCAATGTGGTTGAAGCCGGACATATCAGGACATATACGGATTATACCTCTCAATGGTACAGCTATGACCTTATTGATTCATGGATCAAGACATATTGGAAAGATAATTCTCACCATATTCCCACCAAAAAACTTGATGCGCTACGTGCAGAACCTTCCCAGCTGGCAGTACTGGACTGCGGCCGCAATCTGGACGACATCCTGCAGAGGTGGGATGTTTTATAATGGCGAAAAGCTGGATACAGTATGCAATAATACTTGTTTATTTCATTTTTATCTTTGTAAAGGGCATCCACCGCTCAAAAAATATCCATAATACAGATGATTTTTTAGTTGCCGGCAGGAATATAGGTTGGTTTTTCCTGCTTTGTACTATGGGAGCTACTGTTATTGGCGGAGGGGCTTCCATCGGAGCCATCGGCAGGACCTATGATTGGGGGATTCTGATGCTGGCGGTTTCGAGCGGATGGTACATTCATTTCATTTTTTCGGGATTATTCGTGGCGCCCTATTTCCGGCGGGCGAAACTATATACTGTGGCCGGTTATTTTGGGCACAGGTTTGGACCTAAAAGCCGGTTTGTGGCCTTTATTCTATCCCTGGTGTTTTCTGTGGGGGTTTTGGGGGCTCAGATGGTGGCCTTTGGGAAGATAATCACCTCTATGATCCCTGAAGCGACCTATTTACCGGTTGTTATCATCGGAGGGTCCGTTGTTATCATTTACAGCACTGCCGGAGGACTCTTAGCGGTTATTCATACCGATGTTTATCAATTTATAATTTTGATCTTGGGGTTCACAGTGACACTTATACTCCTTGTCCCTAATCTTATTCAAAATATGAACCAAGTGAGTTCGGTTGTCCCGCAAGAGTTTTTCCATTTGGATGGAGGAAAGGGTGTTCTGTTCCTGATAACTACTTTCCTGGCATTCCTCTTAGGGGAGACGTTTGCTCCCGGATATGCTACCAGATACTGTGTGGGAAAGGATGTAAAGGAGACGAAAAAAGGGATCGTAGGAGCCGGTGCCTTTCTGGCCATCACATTCCCTGTGATCCTCTTTTTTATCGCCCTGTATGCGAGGATCCATTTTCCTCATATTGATGGTGAAGCCGCCCTGCCGATGACTGTCCTTAAATTAAACAATCCTGTTATGGGGGGTGTCATTATTGCTGCCTTGATGTGTGCGGTCATGTCTTCAGCGGATTCTATTTTGAATTCCTCGACGGCTATTTTTGTTAAGGATCTGTATGAAGAATATATTTCCAAAGGAAATCCTAACAACCGGCGAAGCCTGGTTATTGCCCGTTTCAGTTCGCTGGGATTGGGGATAGTGGGGATTTTTATGGCCTTGGTTCTTCCCAATGTCATAGATTTACTCCTCCTCACCTATAATCTTTGGGCGCCGGGGATCATTCTGCCTGTCATAGTGGGCATTTTTTCTAAGAAAAAGGGAAAGGATTTTAATTGGAGTATTTTTATCACCATGGCTGCGGCAACAGGCGCAACCATCCTTTATATGGCTCTCCCATATAAGAAGACCATTCAACCCAGCATTATTGGGATTTCTGTGTCTTGTCTGGTTTATTTTTCTTTTCTATTATTTTTCAAAGGTAGATCCAATCTCGACTCGTGAATAAATCCAGGATAGTAAACCATAAAGATGAATATTCTTTTGAATTCGTTTAACCTTATCAAATCCAATAATTTTTTCAGTCCGCAATATACCCGGCCCTGTGCATGACCCTATAGCTGCCGGAAGTTACTTTTACCTTGATATTTCTGAATTTTCCATCGGGCCGGTAATTTTGAGGAGTGTAATACAGAAGATAATAGGTCTCGGAAGCTTGAACACTCTTTTTAAAGGAAAAGGAGGGATTGGCGGAACTTTCCACCAGGCCTCCGGTGGCATCTGCGATCTGTTTAAACGCACTGAAGACCTCAGCCGACTGATTCATCCATTCTTGGTCTGCATCCAATGTGAGTTGAGAAGCATCTCTTTCAGGTTCCAGGGTCACGTAGACAAAATGACAGGTTATGGATGAATCAGCGAAAATGGCTTTGACATTATCCATATCAAAGGAAACAGCCTTCATCAGGTCAAAAGCATCCAATTCGTATAAACCTGGAGGAAGCGGCATCATTTCTTTCTGATAAAAGAGAAAGACATGTTTCTGACCGGGCTGTTCTTTTAGATAATCGGCGAATTCAGTGACTCTTTTTTCATCAAACTGCGTCCGGTCCCGCATCATCCGGCATATATTTTTTAACATTTGAAGTTTTACCCTTGGATCGAGCCCTTCTATTTGTTTTATCCGGAAAAATTCTTCAATGAGGTTTTTGTATTCCCGGCTGGCCTGTAATGTATCCTTTCTGATTTTCCCAATTAACTGTTCGGCTATTTTTCCTCGAGGCATTTGTTTTAAAGCCGCAGCTTTGAAATTGTAGGCTTTTTCAGGAGTCATGACCTTTAGATTATCTTGGGGTTCGATGATATTTTCAAAAAAATAGGTCACGGCCTCGCCGATTTTAGGAAGATAATCGATCACTTCAAAAAATAAAACAAAGTTTCGGGAGGTCTGAGGAGAAAGTTGTTTCAGGACTGCCTCTTTTCCAGGCAGTGCTTCTTCTCTTTCGATTTGGGTCTTTTTGATGAGATATACGGCGTCTATCTTTTGAAGAATTCCATTCTCATAGACTTCAAAGTCATTTAGAGCGAGATCATCAATGAATCGATCCCCTCTAAATACTCTGACCGGAACTTCTATATTGATCGCCATGGTCCTGTGCTGAAGCTCCTGGGTGCTGGTTCCCATTGCTAGAAGGCACAGGAGTATTGATATAATGCCCTTAATGGAGTTTGGATGTAATCTCACCTATTTTCTCGAGAATTATTTTAACCTAATTTTGATTATTAGCAAAATTCATACCAAGATAAATCAGGGGAAGCATCCTTTTGTAGAGAGCATAGTTGTTTAAAAATCAGTACAGTTGTAACAAAAGACTGACCGGGCCCGTTTTTTTAGTGTGAAGCGTTCTGCTTGGCTCCCCGGTCAGGACTCGAACTAAATAAATATCCTCAACTTTGAATATCATTGGAAAAGTCTCCTATTTTGCCACCTGTTTTCTAGTAAAAGGCTTAACAAAATGGTATGAATCGGGTATGCTTTTTGTTTGTTTTTCGAGAGATTGGATTAAGATGTGTGCACAGTGGAAATAATGTCGTTAGGAAAAAAATTGCTTGTGGGTGCGTTTGCCGCGGTTGCAGTGCTCATTATTCTTGTCGGACCTATAAAAGCGATAAGACCTGAGGATTTAAGCGATCTTGATCCCAAGGAGATCCTGAATAAAGTGGATGACCTTATGCGGGGTGATTCCAGCACCGGAAAGATGGAGATGATCGTTCAAACCGCTCACTGGAAAAGGACATTAAGCGTTCAATTCTGGAGCAAGGGAAAAGATAAATCATTGCTCCGGATTTTGTCTCCCAAAAAAGAGAGGGGTATGTCGACCCTTCGCGCCGGCAGCGACATATGGAACTATCTGCCTAAAGTCAACCGGGTAATAAGAGTTCCTTCGGCTATGATGGCGGCATCCTGGATGGGCAGCCATTTTAACAATGATGACCTCTTGAAGAACAGCCGTATGGCTGATGATTATGAAGTGGCCGTAACCTTTAGAGGGGAAAAAGATAGCCAAGATATAATCGAGGTCACATGTAATGCGCGGCCGGATGTACCGGTTGTTTGGAGTAAGGTCTTAGTCACTGTCACTGATCCGGACCATGTGCCGGTTTTGATCCGCTACTATGATGAGGACCTTAAGCCGGTCCGCACCATGTTATTTTCTGAAGTCGGAGTCCTAGGCGGGAGAAAAGTGCCCAAAGTCATAAAGGTCATTCCTGAGTATAAACCTGATGAATATACTGTGGTAAGGTATCATGAGATAATCTATGGTCTTCCTTTGGAGGATGATTTTTTTTCGATCAGGAATCTCCAGCGATAAAAACATGTTTTTGGCTTTTTTCTGAAACGTTGATATAAAATATACCAAGAATGTTCATTCAATATGCCTGGCGGAATTTGTGGCGAAATAAAAGAAGAACCCTGATTATCTTTTTTGGCCTGGCAGTAACTTCTGCGGTCTTGATTGTTACTTTCTCACTGGTTACAGGAATGATCAGGCAGACCATTCGAAGCGCTGCCGATGTTACTGTTGGCGAGGTTCAAATTTATGCCAAAGACTATTTAAATTCCCGGTCTTTTTATTCCATCCTTCCTTATAAACCGGGTATCTTATCCAGGTTTGAAAGCAGCGGCATTGGAGCTGCTGCCAGAATCTATGGTTATGGATTGGCCGCATCTGGCCCTAAATCAGCAGGTGTGCTGTATTGGGGGATCGATCCAGGGGAAGAACGGGAATCTTTTGAGCTATATAAAATGCTTAGGGAAGGAGATTTTTTAGAAGATTGGTCAAGTGGTTCTGTGATCTTAGGCGATAAATTAGCCAAGTCTTTGGATGTTCGTATCGGGAGCGAGCTGATCGCTGTGGTTCAGGCAGCAGACGGTTCCTTGGGGAATGAGCTGTTAACTGTGACCGGTATTCTGCAGCCCATCAGTGAAAAAATTGACAGGGAAGCTGCCATTCTGCATGAAAAGGATTTTCGTGAATTGTTCGTAATGGAATCAGGTTTTCATGAGATTGTTCTTAAT
This sequence comes from uncultured Eubacteriales bacterium, assembly GCA_964557845.1. Classification (GTDB taxonomy): domain Bacteria; phylum Acidobacteriota; class Aminicenantia; order Aminicenantales; family Aminicenantaceae; genus CAZLBV01. Next base: position 20,281 of record CAZLBV010000260.1, read on the forward strand.
TCAAGAGGAAAATTTTCTATGGATAAATTAAAGACTTTGGCAGGAGATGTTATACAGGATGCTGAAAGTACCACCTGGAGGAATGTGCTCCCCGGATTATCAGGAATGATCAATGTTCTAAATATTATAAACTGGATCTACGGCGCCATACTCTTTCTTTCCGCCGGTTTAGGAATGATGAATACCATCCTGATGTCCACGTTTGACCGGATCAAGGAGTTTGGTGTGCTGAAAGCTTTAGGGACGACTCCGTTACGACTGACAGCTAATGTAGTCACGGAGGCCCTAGTCTTGTGCCTGGCGGCGTCGCTAGCGGGCGCGGCCATTGGTGTTCCCGCTGCTCTTTATCTACAGGAAAGTGGAATAAATATCTCTTATTTTTCCTCGGGTTATACCTTTTCCGGGCTGGCTGTTTCGCCAGTATGGAAAGCTCAACTGGGGGCTGTTCAGATCCTGTTTCCTTTGGCGATGATGTGGGTGATCTGTTCTCTGTCTGCACTCTATCCAGCATTTCTGGCAGCCAGAATGGATGCATTAAAGGCTATGACTCATGTTTAAATCGAAACGATCCATATTTGATATGCAGCCGCAAGTAGCCTGGAGAAACCTGCGGCGGAATTTGAGACGCACAGCAATAACAGTATCAGCCGTATCGCTGGGACTGGCGTTCGCGGTTTTTTATACAGCCATGCATGCCGGAGTTAATAAACAGCTGATCGAACAGGGAATCAGGTTTTATGGAGGCCACATAATCCTGGAACATCCACAGTACCGCCATGCTCCCTCAGTGGATCTTTTTATTGCTGGTGCCGAAAAACTTATGAGTAAGATCCAAAAAAGCAGTAGTTCAGTTAACACCTCAAGAGTCATAATAAATTATGGAATGGCCAGGACAGCTTATGCTTCTGACGGTGTTCTGATCAAAGGAAATGATTCTCTATCTAATAAAGAATCGCCTTTCGTTAAATTGATCATCTCCGGCAGGTTTATTGGCAGTGGAAATGATGGCAATATCTGCATGGGAAAGAAGCTGGCCGATCTTCTGCATCTTCGTGTAGGCCAGAAATTTGTGCTGACCACAAATGATATTACAGGCACATTGACCGAAGGGCTTTGCCGGGTTGAGGGAATATTTGAAACAGGTATAGAGGAGATAGATTCCAGACTGGTCCTTGCCCCCATAGGATATTTAGAGGATCTGCTGATGATGCCATCTGGCGGTGCCAATCAGGTCGCTGTGTTACTCGATGATCCTGGAAAACACTCAAAAGTAAGCAGGCAGATTTCAACTTTGCTTGCAGATGAGTCTATTAAGTTATATTCCTGGAAAGAAGTCCTTCCGGAGTTAGCCTCATATTTAAGTGTTGATCAGGCTGCCAATTTAATTTTTCAGGGAATTCTTTTTTTTATTATTCTATTTACAATCTTCAACACAATACTTATGTCGGTTAATGAAAGGAACAGGGAATTTGCGGTTCTTTTAGCTGTGGGAACGCCTCCCCTTCGCTTGCGATGGCAGCTTTTTTTAGAAGCAGTCTATATAGGAATTGCCGGATGTTTGATCGGACTCATCATTGGAGGGCTGGTTTCTTATATCATCCAGATCAAGGGATTGAATGTGAGTTTTGTCTATGGAAACGAAATGTCGATCTCAGGTTTATCCGTATCGCCGCTGATCCATGCGTATGTAACCTGGGATCTGCTGGGAGGGTTGGGGGGAGCCATGCTGGTTTTGGTAACGCTGGTGTCATTTATTCCCATGCGGAGGATAGCGAGGATTTCACTGACGGAGACTTTAAGATAGGAGAAAGAATGGCGGAAATAGTCAAACTAACCGGGATCGATAAAGACTACGGCCGGAACAATGTGATCGTGCATGCCCTAAAAGATATAGATCTTTGTCTTCAAATCGGTGATTTTGCCGCAGTTTTCGGTCCCTCAGGATCAGGAAAGACCACTCTGCTGAATATAATCGGCGGCCTGGATAAGCCCACCCGGGGTATAGTGGAAGTAGACGGAATTGGTTTAAACAAATTGAACATGACCCGGTTATCACTGATACGTAGAGACAGGATAGGCTTTATCTTCCAATCCTTTAACCTTGTTCCGGTCTTTACTGCTATGGAAAATGCAGAGTATATCCTGATGCTGCAGGGAGTTTCAAAACCAAAACGAAGAAAGATAGTGGGCGAGCTGCTGGAGGAGGTTGGATTGGGAGGTATGGAAAACCGGTTCCCGAGAGAGCTTTCCGGAGGACAGCAGCAGCGGGTGGCCATCGCGCGAGCCATAGCTGCCTCGCCGGCTATTGTGCTGGCGGATGAGCCCACTGCCAATGTGGATTCTGAGACATCGGCCGGGATCATGGAATTACTTCAGCGGTTGAATAAAGATAAAAACATCACCTTTTTATATTCGTCTCATGATAGGAATGTGATCAGGTATGCCGGTCGTTCATTTCAACTAAAGGATGGGCAGCTCGAAGAGAAATGAAATGACTTATATGGGATCAAGTAAGGGAAGGATAATTTTTCTTTTTATATTTTTTAGTCTTATGGCTTTGGGGATAGTCCTGGGAAATCAGAAAGAATATGATCCGACCTATTTATCCAAGCTGGGAGGCAGTTTTAGAACCTATGCCACCTCCTCATTTTATACTGAACTCCCGCCATTCTTTTACCCGTCTGAGAAAATCTGGCAGAACGTGCTCAGGCTGACAGCAGAGGGGCACCCCTTAAAATGGCTTTTCTATGATTTCCATCTGGTTCAGAACCTGACAGCTGCCAATATCAGCCTCGACCAAGTTTATGCTTTCCGCCTGGAAGACAACCGCTATCAGGGTGTGGCCGCCTCTTTGGATCTTTATGAAAAAGACAAGGTCAGGGCTGCCAGCCGGCTGGATCGGATGAACATTAAAGTCGCTTTTCCCTGGCTGGATATTACCCTTGGGCGGCAGGCTGTGACCTTCGGCAAAACCTACTTTTGGAATCCCCTGGATGTTTTCCTTTCCTTTAAGTCTATCCAGATGGATAGGGATTATAAAACTGGGGTGGATGGGATCAGAGTGGATCTGCCGTTGGGTTTATACTCTGGAGTAAATCTACTATATGTGGCCGGAAAAGAGATCAATTTTGAAGATAGTTTTGCCCGAACCCAAATGGACACAAATATTTCCTGGTATGGATCGTCGCTGTTCGCTCGTTATTTCACCAAACTTAAAGACTGGGATCTTTCCTTTCAAGCCGGTAAGATCTACGGAGGATATCATGCAGGCGGCGGGACGACCGGAGAATTAGGCCCTTTGGATTTTCGCCTGGAGGCGGCCTACTTTTTTTCTCTCAAACAGATTGCCTTGCCCGATCCTTTGCCCGACTTGCTGTTGGAGGATTACTTAACTGCAGTTTTAGGCATAGGTCACAGATTTGAAAACGGGCTTTTAGTTGAAATTGAAGTATTCCTTAACGGTAGGGCTCAAACAGAATATCTGGAAAGCGCTCTGCTCCGCTTGGTGCATGGTTCCAATGACCACTTAAGTACCCGTCTTTTGGGAGCCATGCTGTCCTATGACCTTCTGCCGATCGTCAACAGCCGTTTGGTATGGATCTATTCTCTTTCCGATCGATCGTCTTTATTTCAGCCAAGCCTTTCCATCTCCCTGACGGATGAATCCGATCTGATCCTGGGTGGAAATATATGTTTAGGGGAGAAACCATATTTATCACAGAACCTATACCCTCGTATATTGAGTGAATTCGGAACATATCCGGATATTCTCTATCTTGAGTACAAGATCTATTTTTAACCTGGAATTATTCAGCTTAAATAGAGGGCAACTTTAATTTTAGGAGATATTGATGGGCAATAAAAAAAAATATCGAGATAAAGATTTGGTTGATTCAGCATGTAGGGTAATCCTTGAGTTTATTCGTCCCGGAGATGTGGTCAATCAGTTTGGGGATTATGAGTCGTGGAAGTTCTGGTATGCCATCGGTACTTGGGGTATCCGGAGGTTTCAAAAGAAGTTGTTTGGAAAAAAGTCCAATTGGAAAGATGATCATACCATGTTATTTCTGGATGAAGAACACACCTTCTCAGTAGAACCTCCTAAGGCCATTTTGAAACCCCTAAAAAAATATTGCTTGTCTGATCTTTCCATATACCGCCTGAGGAAGATTGAGCTTGAATCCGGACATGTTGCCAAATTAAAGGAAGCGGCTGAAAAGATCCAGGGAACCGAGTATGATTTTGGACAGCTTTTGGACATTCTTATGAACGGTATCATGGGTTATGAACATCAGCGTAGATTATCGTATTTTGATTTTGGCAGAAAAAGAAAAGTATGTAGTGTGGGGGTGCGTGTGGCTTTTGAACATCTTTATAAAACCATGATCAATCCTGATGAGGAGCCTCCCAATAAATGGTTATTCGATAAGATGAATCCTGATAAATGGCCAGAGGAAAAGATTAAACAATTTAAAGGAACGGATGTGGAAGCAACCGCTCCCGCTCATTTCGCAAATTCTGACTTCTTCCAATATGAATTCGAATTAATAGCCCGGTTCAGCAAAGGAAAGGAAATATCTTTAGAATAGATCGTTAAAGCTTACTCGGGATTTCTTGCTTCGAATTTCGGATTTAAGGTTTTATTCTGACTCTAACTTCTATATTCTATCTTTTACTTAATTCAATTAAAATTTAATCCCTGCCATAATAACGAGAGTTTTGGTTTTTACCCAGTCATCCGGATCGACTTCTTCTACTTCCTTGATCAAGTTGGCGAGGCCGTAGTGATATCTTCCTTCGATTGTGAAGGCCGTCCTGACAGTATAAAATTCGAATCCAGCGCCGAGAACAACACCGTAATCAAGCCGGTTAATGTCCTCGATCAGGTCTTCTGTTCCGGACTCACTGCCTGCAGAAGTCGTGGTGATGTTCCATTTAGCTTTGGAAGAAAGTATATAAGCCACCTCACCGCCTGCCAGCAGAAAAGGAGATGTCCCGGTGTTGAATTTAAATTTGAGCATTATCGGAGCGCTGATCTCATCAATGATCATGCTTATGTCTGCCTCGGCAGTTTCTCCGCCTTCTTCGGCCGATCCTTCATATTTAACTCCCTTTTGAAAGTAAAGAATATCCATTTCTACTTTAAGAAGCCTGCCGCTTTCAATGCCAATTCCGCCTACCAGCCCCCTTTGATATTTTTTCCATTCATCCTCATCATAATCTTGGTATACAGCCTCGGAATGATAGAGGCTTCCTAACGATAATCCTCCCAGGAGTTTAAATTTGATGCCGCTGTCGGATGTCCGGTATTGTGGATAAGTCTGATAGACTTCTTGTGTTTCCTGTTCTTGAGTTTTATATTCAGGTATCTTAATCCGGACGTTATAATTACTGGCTGAAACAAAGAGTGGATTGACGATTAAAATAAGTGCAATCAACATAAAATCTATAAATACTATCTTTTTCATGTGGCCTCCTTAACCGATGATTAATAACCTAAATGGGGTTTGTAAGTCAAGAACAAAAAAAAGGGATGGGAAGATAAGCAATGAGAGAATTATTAAGGATTGTTATTTGTTTAGAGATGTTTATAATGATGTCTGATTTTAAATTAATATATATTTAATTTCGTAAGAGTAATATGGAATACAGAAAAAAGACCAATTCAGCTCAGGTGCTGACCTGCCTTGTATTGGCGGGTTTTGTGATCGGTTCCTTTATAAAGAGGTGGTTTCCCTGGGAATATATGGTCTTAATGCTGTTGGGACTCTGTGTGTTTTTTTTCATTACCCGGAGGATTGAGATATCGACGGTTATTATGTCTGGATTAAGCACAGTATATATCTTGATTTTCCCTCCCCCAGGAAGCAATTTTTATTTAAGTCTGATAGTAATGGCTTTGATCTTTACAGCAGGAGCGCTCGATATAATAAGGAGAAAGTCACTCCCGCCCATAAAAGAATCCGGGGAAGATGAAAAAAAATGGCGTTTTTATTTGAGGCCGGCAGCCATTCTGTTCTTGTTATTTTATCTTGAATTCAGCAAGAAACCGACTCTTTTCCTAATAGGAGGAGTATGCTTGATCTTTTTTGGTCTTGATATTATCCGGCTGTTTTCCAAAAGGATAAATACCATTTTATCTAGTGATACCAAGCTAATTTATAAAACCAAGGAGATCAGATCCTTTTCTTCCATGTCTTATTTTTTACTGTCCTGCTTTTTGTCGGTTCTAATCTTTGAAAAACCGATAGCCGTTACTGCTTTGACCTTTCTGATTTTCGGCGATTTTTTCGCCAAATTTTTCGGCCTTCGGTTCGTAAAAACCCGCCTGTTCAAAAAGTCTCTGGAAGGAAGCCAGGCTCACCTCTTTATTTGCTTATTTTCAGGAATAATATTTATGCGGATATTTCAGCTTCCAGTGTCTATAATAATCGGAGGAGCTGTTTGTGCCGCCTTCATTGAGGCTCTCCCTTTAAGAATCGATGACAATCTTACGGTATCGCTATCTAGCGGGGCGGTTATGACGCTTTTAAGCTTAATCTCAAAATGATGCATGCATAGGAGGTCCTTTTTATGTGGTTTAAACGAATGGAGCTCGAGATTTGGTTTGATAAATATCAATATGAGATCGATTATGACATAGGTGAGAGTGCGGTTAAAACACTGGACGTCAAGGATTTGGATATCGATCTGAGTGAGGTTTCGTTAAGATACGGTTACCACCGGGGGAAGCCCGATCTGAGGGGGTGTATCGCCGGACAATATTCTGGATTAAAAGAGGAGAATATCGTGGTTACCACCGGTGCCAGCGAGGCTAATTTTTTAGTGGTTTCAGCTCTGGTTAAGCCTGGAGATCATGTTATCGTGGAACATCCCAACTATCCCTCTTTATATGAAGTGCCCCGCTCCCTGGGATGTTCTGTTGATCTTTTGCCCTTGCGCTTTGAAAACCGGTTTAAACCGGATCTTAGCGCTCTTGAGAGCAAACTAACTGCAAAGACCAGATTGATCAGCCTGACTCATCCTAATAATCCAACCGGATCCATGATCTCAGGTGAGGAACTTCAGAGTATTATCGATCTAGTCGAATCGCGAGGGCTTTATCTTCTTTTTGATGAAACTTACCGGGATATGGCTTTTGGTGATCAGATCCTCCCTACAGCTGCTTCTTTAAGTCCTAAGGTGGTCAGCATCTCCAGCATGTCCAAATGTTATGGACTCCCCGGTATTAGAACTGGTTGGCTGGCTTCACGGGATAAATTCATCCTTGATTCAGCTGTCGCCATCCGAGAGCAGGTAAGCATTTCTAACAACGCACTAAGTGAAGAAATAGCCTATTCGGTTTTAAGCCGGAAAGAGGAGTATTTGAAGAAGGCCAGGGAGCGGATAGAAGATAACCGGGAGGTTGTGGCAGATTGGATGAAGAAGCAGAAGCAGTTTGAGTGGATCTATCCGGAGGCTGGAGTGGTTTGTTTCCCCAGAACAAAAAGCCATTTACAGATAGATAACGAGAATCTCTACCGGACACTGGCAGAAAAATACCGGACTTTTGTGGTTCCCGGGCGTTGTTTTGAGATGAGCAACCGGCACTTCCGTATCGGATTCGGAGGAGATGAAGATAAGATCCGAAAAGGACTGCACCATTTGACTAAAGCCATAGAGGAATAAAATGATAAAAAGATTCCCGAGTAAAATAGAATTGTCCATGTTTTTCCTTTTATTTTTATTTCTTTTATGTTCTGGATGCATGGATAAAAAAAACGAGATTAAGATCTCCATGGCAGCGGATACCAACCGGGACGGCAAGGTTGATCTGGAAACGGATGGCATCGGAGCGAACACCTGGACTATCCAGCGCGGCGCTGTTTTTCTCAATAATTGTGACAGCGATCAGGATATTGGTGTGCCTGATCATGCTGATGTCATTGTAAACGGAGAAGAGGATCTGAAGGATCTGGCATTGATCAAAGTAAGAAGAATACAGAGCCTGCCTGAAGACAGCCGGGTTTCGATCTCAGTGGATGAGTTCTCAAAAAAAAGAGTGCGGATATTTGTGAAAAATAGGAATGAAGATTTGGAAAGCATAGATCTTGAAAAAGCGGGGAATATTGCTGTTGAGCAATTGCAGCGTGCCGATCTTGAACTGTGGATCGAAGCCAATTCCTTTGCCGATAGGGAATGGAGGGGTTTTACCCGGGTGAAGATTAAGCTGGAATTAGCAGATGGAGGAACAATAGAGAAAGCAGTGGTCCTTAAGGTGGCTCCCTTTCTGCTGCTTTCCAATCTTCAGAGAGGAAGGAGTCTGTATGTAAAATCTTTTCCCGGAAAAAATGATATCTTCATCCAGGAGCTTGAAAAATTAGTGCCGGAGGCAGGGGCGGAGCTTTATGTCCTCCCAGATGGCGATCCTTATCAGCCCTATGAGATCTGGCTCCAGGATGCCCTGGAGATCGGGTACACGGAAAAACCCGGGCAGAGAATGAATGTGGTGCTTCAAGCCAACCGTGATCGCTCCCTGGACAGTTTTCCTTATAATGACCTTCTCGGTCCTGATTATGGTTGGATCCAGGTCGGCAGCTACCGGGAATCCTATGCCCGGGGAGGAAGAGAAAACGGATGGCTGGATTGGTACGGCAATCTGGAAGTAACTCCGCCTTTTCCGGGATGTCCTCTGGGAAGAATAATCTATGGATACAATCCGGAAGGGCCGTCAGATGCCTCTTTGAATCCAGAGATCGTGGCCATGCTGGAGGCCCAAAAACTGCAGGCGCCTGCGATCCGCCTGGATACCGGTTGGCTTTTAATCAAACATGTAGATGAGGTGGTCTCCTTTCTGCCATCTGCCCATCCCGAGCATCCCTTCAGTGTGATGATTGTCAGCCCAGAAGCCATGATCGGATTGCTTAAAAAATGGGAAGACGAAGGCTATGGCAAAAAAGTTGTTTTGGAGAGATTTCAGCCAGGTACGACCATAGGGTCCCTTCTCGGCGATAATATGCTCATTCAGCATAATCTCAAACTTCAGCAGGAACGGATCGAACCTAATATAGATTTATTGAAAGAGGAACTTAAATTATCGGAACAGGATCTTATCAGAATTCCCGCTCTCTTTACAGAAGACGGAAGTTCTCTTTTTCCCAATATGGTGAACTCAGTGGTTTTGAACGGATATCTGCTCATCGCTGATCCGGATGGCCCGGTGATCGATGGGATCGATCTGCTTCAGGAAGAAGTTAGAAGACTTCTTTCCGAAGTGCCCGTCAAGCCATACTTCCTGGATGATACCCAATACCATAAATGGTCGGGAAACGTCCACTGCGCCACTAATGTTCGAAGAGAAGTGCCTTCCAAAGCTTGGTTCGAGCTGGAGAGATATCCCTAAAAGATTATTCCAGATTTCTTCAGCGTGATTTTTTCAACCTTTCCAGAAAGAGGGCTTAAATAGATATTATATCCAGCCGGGCCGCTCCATAGTGATGAAAATATCACCTCTTAAATCACCTTTTAAGAGGATTGTACTTAGCTGTTTTTTTTGAAAAGATAAAGCCCGATTGTGGTGGCATTTATCAGAATGGATCTTATTCTTTAGTTCTGTTTACCTACACGGAATTTAAACCTATATGCCATCATAGCATTTGGGGAATTGGTTTGGTTGGTGAGGAAAAGCTATGATCAGGACTTCATTTTTTAAAAAGAAAATTATTTTTCTTCTTGCAGGCTTCTTATTTTTTATTGACCTATCTGCGCAGCAAAAAAATATTAAGTTTCAGGTTTTTTCTATCGAACAGGGGCTTTCTCAGAGCTCTATCTATTGTATCTATCAGGATGAGACAGGATTCTTATGGTTTGGAACAGAGGACGGCCTGAATAAATATGATGGTTACAATTTCGAAATATACAAAGAGGATCCGGATGATCCAGAGAGTTTAAGCTATAATTACATTAAGGCGATAGAAGAAGATAAGGATGGGAACCTGTGGATAGGTACCTATGGCGGTGGGGTCAACAAGTTCCTTACCAAAAAAAATAAATTTATCCGTATCCCAGTCGATCCGGATAGCAGCAGCCACAACTTTATCCTATCCCTTTGTTCTGATGCTGATGGATATTTGTGGGCTGCCACTGAGGATGGATTGGATAGAATAGAACCGGACTCACTAGAAGTAACAACTTTTCGGACCATTCAAAATGATCCCGGCAGCCTTAGCCATAATAAAGTGTATTCAGTTTGTTTGGATAAGGCAGATAGGTTGTGGGTAGGAACTGCAGGAGGGTTAAACTGTTTTGACAATGGAAGAAATAATTTTAAAAGATTTAATGCTGAAGCAGGGAGAACCGATAAATTAAGCCACGATTCTGTCACTTCTTTATACTGTGATCCTACCGGAATTCTCTGGGTAGGCACTGAAAAAGGATTAAATAAATTTGATCCGGAGAATGAGACATTCATTCAGTTTCATCATCGACCGGATGATCCTTCAAGCCTAAGCAATGACTCTATCCGTTCGATCAGGCAAACTATACCCGGGGAATTATGGATAGGAACAGACGGCGGATTGAACAGATTAGTTCTGGAGAATTCCCGTTTTATCCATTACACCAACAATCCCAATGATCCCAACAGTCTCAGTAATGATGAGGTTTACTGCATATTTCAGGATCGCTCCAACGTATTATGGGTCGGCACTAATGTGGGATTGAATAAATACGACCAGGAAAGAAAAAAGTTTGAATTATATCAGCGGATTCCAAGAGAAGAAAACAGTATTAGAGATAACTATGTGAGAGCATTGTACGCCGATAAGAATGATATTATCTGGATAGGTACTTATGGAGGTTTTTCCAGATTTGATTATGATAAACATCAATACAAACATTATTATCCAGTTGAAGAGGATTCGCGTTATCTAAGCAATGAGCGGGTCATGGCTGTATATCAAGATCTCTCCGGTATATTTTGGGTAGGAACCTGGGGGGGATTGAACCGTTTCGACCCGGAAACAGAAGAATTTATCCATTACCGCAGTATTCCCGGCAGCCCCGATGGTTTAACCCATGATCTTGTCCGGTGTATTCGTGAAGATAAGTACGGAAGGTTTTGGATCGGTACCGAGGATGGTTTGAATCGACTCGATCTTAAGACAGATCGCATCACCCAGTATAAAAATATTCCTGGCGAGGTTTCCAGCATAAGCAATGATTTTATCTATTCTATTTATTTAGACAGAAGTGGTGTGCTTTGGATCGGAACTTTGAGCGGATTAAACAGGTATGACTATGATACAGATGCATTTGTAAGATATAGCTCTAATCCCGAAGAAAAAACAAAGCCGGAGGAATGGGAGATTCTCACTATCTTTGAAGACAGTAATGGATTGATGTGGCTGGGAACCGTGACCGGTCTGATCAAGTTTGATAGAGAAAACAATAATTTTTCCTTTTACACAGAAAAAGACGGGCTTCCCAATAACTTGGTCTATGGAATTTTAGAAGACAATAGAGGGCATCTTTGGCTGAGCACCAATAGGGGGCTTTCTCAATTTAATCCTATGACCCATGAATTTAAGAATTATGAGATGCAGGATGGTCTGCAGAGCAATGAGTTCAACACCAACGCCTGTACAAAAAACAGTGATGGGGTCATGTTTTTTGGAGGCATAAACGGATTTAACGCCTTTCATCCGGATAAGATCAAAGATAATCCCCACATACCGCCGGTTGTGTTTACAGATTTTCAGATTGCGAATAAAAGTGTACCTATAGGAGAGGATGAAGAGAGAAAGATCATTCTTGAAAACTCCATAACCGATACATCTGAAATATTTCTATCCTATAAAGACAGAGTGTTTTCTTTTGAATTCGCTGCTCTCCATTTTGCTGCTCCAGAAAAGAATAAATATAAATATATGATGGAGGGATTTGAAAACGATTGGGAAGAGATCGAAAACCGGCGATTTGTCACCTATACCAATCTTCCCCCAGGTGAGTATACCTTCAAGATAATGGGATCGAACAATGACGGGGTCTGGAATGAACAGGGCGCTTCGCTGCGCCTCATCATAAATCCTCCCATTTGGCGGACATGGTGGTTTCGCGGCCTCGCTGTTTTGGCGGCCTTGATGTTGGTCCTTACTGTCTATCAGCTCAGGACAAGGTCTATCCGGATAAGAAACAGACAGCTGGAAGAAAGAGTGGAAGAGAGAACGGCTGAACTCAATATGGCCAACTTTGAGCTTCAGCAGGAGATTTCCGAGAGAAAAAAAATGGAACAGGCGGCCCAAAAACATGCGGCCAAACTGTCTGCCATGATCTCCGGGATGGAAGAGGGTGTCCTGTCTGCGGATTCCAATGATAGAATTGTTGAGGTTAATGATTATTTCTTAAATCTTTTCGGTCTAAAAAAAGGTGAAGTGATCGGCATCGGAATAGACAGTTTAAAAGTAGGCCCTCTATCCGAAGAACTCGGTTCCTGCATCGAGAGATTTAAAAAACAGCCTGATTCTCCTCCTGAGATAATCCAGCAAAAAATTTCTGACCTGGAAACGATCTGCCGTTTTCAACCGGTATATGTAGACCAAAATTATGAAGGAGTTATATTAAATCTTATAGATGTCACTGAATTGGTTGTTGCTAAACAAGAAGCTCAAGCAGCCAGTCAGGCAAAAAGTGAATTCCTTACGAATATGAGCCATGAGCTTCGAACTCCCATGAATGGAATATTTGGGATGACGGAGCTGGCTCTGGAAACTGAACTAAACACCGAACAGCGTGAATTCATAGAGACTGTAAAGACTTCTGCCGAATCCTTGATGGATATAATCAATGATATTCTTGATTTTTCCAAAGTTGAATCAAGAAAGATCGAGCTGGAGATCACCAAATTTAATTTGCGCAATATGATGCATAACAGTCTTTTACCTCAGGCTCTGCAGGCAGAGAAAAAGGGGCTGGAGCTGACATATCGAGTAGACCCCAATATTCCCGACAGCATAAAGGGAGATCCCGGCCGCCTGCGGCAGATCATTAATAATATTGTCGGGAATGCCATTAAATTTACTGAAAAAGGAGAGGTCTCGGTTTCTGTTGAGCTGGAAAGAAAAACCAAGAACAATATAGTTCTCCATTTCTCCGTTAAGGACACAGGTATTGGTATCCCCAAGGAGAAGATGAAATCAATATTTGCTCCTTTTGCCCAGGCTGATGGATCTACTACCCGTTTGTATGGAGGCACTGGTTTAGGTTTAGCTATTGCGGTCAATCTGGTCCAGTTGATGAATGGAAATTTATGGGCTGAGAGTGAACCGGAGAAGGGCAGCACATTTCATTTTACCATAAAGCTTCAATGTCCAAAGAGAAATGAAAAGAGTGGCCATCCCATTGAATTTAAAAATATAAAAGGCCTTCCGGTATTAGTGGTAGATGACAATGCCAACCAACGAAAGATACTTCAGGAAATGCTTTTAAACTGGCAGATGAAACCAATAACCGCTAAAAATGGCCAGCAGGCGATCGACACTTTGTTAAAAGAGAAAGATGCCGGAAATGCGATTCATTTGGTTCTTTTAGATGCCAACATGCCGAAAATGGATGGATTTTCTCTGGCAATGAAGATCAAAGAAAATCCTGATCTCAACAAAATCATAATAATGATGATCAGTTCTGCCGGTTTGCGGGGTGATGCTGCTCGCTGCCGCAAATTGGGGGTATCCGCCTATTTAACCAAACCCATTAAACAATCTACTTTGTTGAATACGATCAGGATCGTTCTCGGTGCGGCTGAAAAAAAACAGAAAGATACTCCTTTGATCACCCGTTATGATCTGGAAAGGCCGGATAAAACAATAAATGTTCTTCTGGCTGAGGACAATCCTATTAATCAGAAGTTAGCCGCCAGGATCTTAGAAAAAAATGGATATAAGGTAAAGATCGCATCAGATGGTGAAAAAACGGTTTCTGCATGGAAAAAGGACTCTTTTGATCTAATTTTAATGGATGTTCAAATGCCCAGGATGGATGGATTAGAAGCGACCAGGATTATCCGCATCCGGGAAAAAGAAACAGGCTCGCATATTCCTGTTGTGGCTATGACCGCTCATGCCATGAAGGGCGATCGTGAGCGATGTCTTGAAGCCGGCATGGATGATTATATAGCCAAACCGCTTAATCCCAAAGATCTGATCGCGATCATAAACAAGAATATCATGTAAAAGATCGGATCAAAGATCATTCTTAAGAAAATTCAATTCTCTATCTTGTCTCATATAACAGTTTGTTTTTTGGAAAGATTTTTGGATATAATTAAGCTACCTTGATAAAAATCATTTTTATATGGGAGGGCATACATGGAACTCGATAAGAAAGCCTTTGGGTTATCTACGGCCGTTTTGTGGGGTGCCGTAGTTTTCTTAGGGACTATATTCCTGCTGTTGATAGGTAGCCAGGGGGCTACAATTGGCCGCTTAAGGAAGGTGTATTTTGGTTATTCTTTCAGCTACCTCGGATCTCTGATAGGATTGGTCTGGGCCTTTGTTACGGGTTATATCGGCGGTTGGCTGTTTGCCTTTTTCTATAATCTGTTCAGAAAAAAATCCTGATCTCATCTTTATTTAGAAGCTGTGTGGATCGCAGCAATTCCTAAGAGAAGTCTTTTATATTTGATTTCTCTAAAATCGGCTTGGTTGAGGAGGGTCGATAGTTTTTCGGCGTCGTAGAACCGGGGTATAGTGTGGGAAAGATAGGCATACCCTGCTTTGGATCCAGAGATCATATATCCAAGAGGCTTGACTACGGATTTTACATATAGATGAAAGATCTTTTTTATCCAGGCCGTTTTTGGTTGGCTGGTCTCGAGATTCAAGAATAATCCTCCTGGTTTGAGAATGCGACTGAATTCTTTAAGATAAGCTAAAAACGCTTTATGATTGAAATTCAGGTTCCGGGCGGCAAACCCGATTATGATAAGATCAAAAGTGTCATCGGCAAAGGGAAGTCTGTCGGCATCGGCTAAAGAAAATAGAATAGTGTTTCCAGATTTCTTTTTTTTTGCCAGCAACAGCATTGCTAAGCTGGCATCGACCGCTGCTATCCGTCTGTTCGGATTTAATCTTTTATTTAGATACTTGAACATTTCGCCTGTACCGCTGCATACGTCAAGCCAAAGGTGGCCGCCGTTTTTTTCAGCCAATCTGGCTGCTTTCCATCTCCAATAAATATCGAAGCCAAAAGTCATAACATGATTTATCAATTCATAAGTGGGGGCCACTTCTGTATAAATGATATCTATGCCTTTTTTCATCTGTTTTTCCTTATTTGATCTATCCAGAATCTAAGAGAACTCGATTTATAAAAATTAATTATAATGATTAAGGCTGATTAAGAATAGATTTTATTTGTTCTGGATTACGGATTTTGTACTTTGGATTTTATTCTGTCTCCTGTCTCCTTTCTTCTTGGTTTTATTTGGTTTTTTCCTATCTTCTATCTCCTGACTTCTATATTCTGGCTTCCTGTCTTCTACTTTCTAGATAATGGTTGCCAAAACTTGTGAAATCCGTATTATTATGTATTCATATGGATGGATTAGAATTCCCGCATATAGACTGTACTCTGGCAAGCCGGTGTAGAAGTAAAGCAATTTAATGGATTCACAAAGGAGATCATCATGAAATCCATAGGCCGTTTTCATATTCTGACCGATACTGTTTTACAGTCAAAATATACCCATGAAGAATTAGCCCAGAAGGCCATACAAGGGGGGGCAGACACCATTCAATTTCGTCAGAAAGAAGGAGCTACTTTATATTTGATCGAATGGGCCAAAAAAACTAGTGAAATATGTAGACAGCGGAATGTTCCCTTTGTTGTCAATGACCGTTTAGACGTCGCGCT
>CAZLBV010000261.1:0-3285 GCA_964557845.1 uncultured Eubacteriales bacterium
CGATCGTTTCGCACTTTCTACATGAGAGATGTTAGTAAGATTTTCCTTTTGATATGGATCGCATAGCACTTCCCGCCCGCTGAGTGCACTGAAAAGCAAAGGGGTGATCATTTTAGTGGCATTTTCAGTCATGATCACCTGAACCTCATAATCCTTTTTTTGGAAACCCCTTATGACCTCACAGGCCTTGTAAATACTGATCGATGATGTGACCCCAAGAGATATCATTCTTTCTCTCTGTTAACTTTCATCTGAAAAACTTCGCAGGATAGGCAGAATACTTTTTTGGCTGACATCTAAACGGCAGCGGATACTCACAATTATAGATTTTAATTTGATCAAGGCTTTTTCCAGATCATCATTGACTATAACATAGTCAAAATCAGGATAGTGCCTAATCTCTTTTTTCGCCTCTTTGAGTCTTTTTTTTATTGATTCGGGGCTCTCCTGACCACGCTTTTCCAGACGGTTCCTGAGTTCCTCAAACACTGGGGGAAGGATGAAGATAAATACCGCTTTTTTCATTTTTTCCTTAATTTGCTGGGCACCTTGAACGTCTACATCCAGCAGAAGATCTTTACGGGAGCTCTTTCTTTCCACTTCCTTTTTGGCAGAACCATAGTATTCCTTGTGCACCACTGCATATTCTAAAAATTTGTCTTTTTCGATCATGTCTTCAAACTCGGCCCGATCGATAAAAAAATAATCTTTACCGTAAATCTCATTTGCACGCTTGCTTCTGGTAGTAAAGGAAACAGAAAAATCAACATCTTCCATCTCCTCCAAGACACGCTTCACCAGAGTTGATTTTCCGCAGCCGGAAGGCCCTGATATAATAAAAAGCATCCTCATCACCCTCTTTAACCTGAACTATTCATAAAAAATGCCGATTAATACTTGCTGTTATCAAGTCGTTTGATATTTCCATCGGTATTTTTTATGAATAGTTCACGTTAGTATATTAGCATAAAAAGAAACCCTATTCTATGTTCTGAACCTGCTGCCTGATAATCTCAATACAATTCTTTATAATTAAACCTTCTTTGATCACATTGATATCCTGGGACTTGGAATTGATCGTGTTTATCTCCCTATAAAGTTCCTGGGCAAGAAAATCAAGCTTTTTCCCGGCCGGTTCTTTAATCCTTGAAGAAAGAATCTCCCGGCAATAATCCAAATGGCACTTCAATCTTGTGATCTCTTCAGTAAGATCGTATTTTTGAGCTAAATAGGCTGCCTCTTCAATTAATTTTTCATCTGAAAGTGCAAAATCCTTTCCCAGTTCCTGCAGCCTTGCCAGCATTTTTTCCTTGAATAAAACCGGCTGAATCTTAGCTATTTTTTCAATCCGGTCAAGTGATTTACTAATATCCAGCAAATATCTTTGAATCTCCTTTTTCAGTTCAAGGCCTTCCCTCCTCCTTATCTGAATGAGTTCCTGCAGCGTGAGAAGAAAACTCTTTTCTATAAACTTAATCTCCGAATCCTCTAGGTCCTTCCTGTCCAATTCAATAACATGGGGAATTGACAACAGATTATCCACTGAAAAATAAATGCCTTCCGGTCTATTCTCAACTAACTTCTCAATTGAAAGAAATAGAGTTTCCAAAAGTGATTGATTTATGCGAATCTGCCACCTGGTTTGATCTAAAAAATTCATATCCAACTGAACTTCGACACGTCCTCGATGAATTTTTGATTGGCAGACAGATCGAAGTTTATTCTCTACTTCTCTGCATTGATTTCCTCTAAACGTCCAATCAAAAAAACGATGGTTTAAAGATTTTATGCTGATCTTAAGGGATAGAGAGCCTGAATCAAATTTTTTTTCGGTATACCCAGTCATACTGCTTATCAATTTTCATCCTCCGGTTTCAGGGGAAATTGAAGATCGTACAATTTTTTGTAGATTCCATTTCTCCGATATAGTTGACCGTGTGTCCCCATTTCCGCTATTTTACCTTTATCAATTACCAGTATCTTATCAGCATTTTGTATGGTCGACAATCGGTGGGCTACAATTATGGTTGTTCGATTTTTCATAACATTGTTTAAAGCTATCTGGATCAATCTCTCCGACTCTGAATCTAAAGAACTGGTTGCTTCGTCTAAGATCAATATAGGAGGATCTTTGAGCAGGGCTCTCGCAATGGCCAATCGCTGCCTCTGTCCGCTGGAAAGCAGCCCTCCTCCTTCTCCTATGAATGTATCATATTTTTGGGGGAGTTCCAGAATAAAATTATGTGCCTTAGCAGCTTTGGCAGCAATTTCAACTTTTTCCAGAGGAAGCTTTTCCATGCCATAGGCGATGTTATTTCGGATAGTGTCATTGAAAAGGACTACTTCCTGAGTAACAAGGCCGATCTGGGAACGGAGAGAATGTATTTTTACTTCACTTATATTATAATCATCAACATAAATATCACCAGATGAAGGGTCATAGAAACGGCTCAACAAATTGATGATGGTGGTTTTCCCGGAACCACTTAAGCCTACCAAGGCTACTTTTTCATTCGGTTTAACCTCAAAACTGATATTAAAAAGGGCCGGGCGTTCCTGGTTATAACTAAAAGAAACATCTTCGAAACTAACCCTGCCTTTTATCCGGGGAAGATCTTTGGATTGGGGATGGTCTTTCACCTGAGGAATACTATTCATTATCTCTTGTACCCGCTCGAATCCAGCTAACCCCTGCTGGATAGAGTTGTTAGCCCGGCTCAACCTCTTTATGGGATCATACATCATAAAAATCGCCATCACAAAGGCACCAAAATCCCCTGGACTTATATATCCTTCTTTTATTCGACTCGTGCCCACAATAAGAATAAAGGCCCCTACTATCCCACCTATGAATTCCATAAAAGGCGAAGAAAGGCTGCTGATCAGAGCATAACGCAGACTCGATCTAAAATAACTAAGAGTAGCCTCATAAAACTTCTTTAATTCAAACTTCTCCATGGTAAACGCTTTAACAACTTTATTGCCGGCAATCGTCTCATGAAGAAGACCAAAAATATGCGCCATTTTGATTTGGTTTAGCTTGCCCCGTTTTTTTAATTTTTTGCTGAAGATCATCAACAGCCCTAAAGCCAAAGGTGCAATTACAAATGCAGCCAAAGCTAAGTGTAAGTCAAGATAAAAAATGGCGATCAACAACGCTATCAGCACCAATATTTCCCGCATAAAATCGGCTGTGCTGCCTGATACCGCTTCCTGGATACGATCAACATCACTGGTTAATCGGGACATAAGCTCACCGGTTGGATTCCGGTCAAAAAAACTGGA
>CAZLBV010000262.1:0-25055 GCA_964557845.1 uncultured Eubacteriales bacterium
GAGCGGTATGGATTTAAAAAGCGAGGCCTCTCTTTCAGGCGGAAACTTAGATATTCAGAATTTTTTATTAAATGCAGAAGAATTCAAAGCAAAGTTATCAGGTTTATATTCTTTCGATCAACCGCAGGCTACATCCATTGATTTTAATATTACCGATATATCACTGAAAAATATAACTTCCTTTATTGGAATAGAAAATCAGTTAAAAGGTGATATTAGCCTTGAAGGCCAGCTTATGGGAATTAGTCCGCATCCGGCGATAAAAGGAAAGGCTGTATTAACAGGGTTTCAATATTCTCCTGCTGAAATAGATGAAGCCGTATTGGATTTTAATATTGAGGAAAACAAGCTGAATTTGGAAATTACCATTCCGTCTCCATCTATTTTGATCAAGGGCGATCTTAATCTTGTCCCGCCATTTGATTTTACTGCTGTTATGGAGACAGAGGATTCGAGTGTCTCCGAGATCCTCTCTGTTTTTACTTCGATCCCATCGATGAAGACACCGGGAGAGACAGAAATTCGAATGGAGTTTACAGGCGAAGTAGAAACTTTAAACCAAACAGATATTTCTGGCTCTGTAAAGATCAAAGATACTGCTCTGAACTTAAAGCAGCCGGATGTAGTTTTTGAAGAGATAAATTTAGATCTGGTTCTGGACCAAAGATCCATTGAAATTCAGCCTTCTTCATTAAAGCTGGATAATGGACAAATAGGGATAGCCGGCCGTTTTCCCCTTTCTCTTTTCACTCAAAGTTCAGTATCTCGAACTGATCAGGGGAAAAAATCCGGCTGGATCAATATGGAATTTTCTGGTCTGGACCCTTTTGTTTTAGGCTCTGTATTCGCAAAAAACTTTCCGGCAGGAGCCACGGGTAATGTAAGCGGTAATATAAACGTGACATTTAACTCGTTTGATTGGGATTCCATACGTGCCGAGGCTTCCCTCGATACTGTAAACCTGATGGTATGGGGTATGCCGGTTGAACTGGAAAGCCCCACCTTGCTCTCTGTCCGTTCCGGAACATTGCTTGTAGAAGATATACAGTTAAAGGGACATGAAAGCTCGGTCAATATCAAAGGTTCAATCGATCTGATCCCGAATCAAGATATATCAATTGATCTTGACGGAGATATGGACCTGAAATTAGTCCAGCCTTTTCTGGAGCCGGCAGCCATTTCAGGAAAGAGCCGGTATCAAGTCCGGATACAAGGAAGTGCCGGAGATCCCAAGATCACAGGATCGATGGATCTTCAAGATGTACAATTCGAGTTCTCAGACCCGTTTATCTATGTAAGCGATTTGTCTGGAGAGTTAAATTATAAGGGAAACCAAATCAGTATAGATAAAATGGAAGGATCTTTTAACGGAGGTCAGATCACCTTAGACGGGATGCTCACGCACAAAGATCTTGGAATAGAACTAGTGGATTTAAATTTTTCCGGAAAAGGGATCAACCTGAATTACCCTGAAGGTCTAAGATCTTTAATAAATGCTGATCTTAGCTTGGTAATTGAGGAGGATCAACCTGTTCTTAATGGACAAATTTTACTTTTATCGGCAGAGTATAAAGATACTTTTAATGTCAGATCACAGCTCTTCCGCCTGATCAAAAGTAGAGGCCGGAGTTATTCGATTATCCAGAGGAACAAATTCTTAAATGATCTGGATTTTGATCTGCAGATATCAACAGAAAATCCAGTTAGGATAGATAACAACTTGATAAACGCACAGGCTGAAGCAAATTTAACACTCGCAGGTTCTCCTTATAACCCTGGTCTTTCCGGAAGGATGGAAATCCTGGAAGGGGGAAAAGTATTTTTTGCCAAAAACACCTATGAGATCGAACAGGCTTCTATTGATTTTATTAATCCAAACCAGATCGTTCCGGAAATCAATCTAAGAGGTCAAACTAAAGTAAGTGGGTATCTGATCGTGCTGATTATCTCAGGTGCCCCGGATAATCTTTCAGCCACTTTGACCTCTGATCCTTTTCTCCCTGAAACCGATATTATTTCTCTTTTGCTAACAGGAAGAAGGTTAGAATACGTTTCTTCATCGCTTTTGAATGTGATCAGTACCCAGGCGCTCGATTATGTGGAGAAAGCCGTTTTTGGAAAAGCGGAACAAATAGTGGAACAGACATTTGGGTTAGATAATGTGCGCCTCGATACCAGTTTGATCGCTCCACATGAAAATCCGGAAACCCGGATCACAATAGGCCAGAACATCACTCCCAATTTGGACATGATCATTTCCCAGGGGTTAAGGCAAACAGATGAGCGAACTATTATCTTGAGTTATTTTCCCATAGAAAATTTAGACCTCAGAGCTGTTAAACGAGATGATGATACCTATCAATTTGATGCCCTGCACAGGGTTCGATTTGGTCTCAAAAAAAAAGAGCAAAGTGGAACCTTTGGCTCGGTACTTAAAAGACTAACCATTGAGAGGATCGAAATCCAGGGAGATACGAGTCTATCCAGAGACAAGATCCTCGAGAAATTAAAGCTTAAACCAGGCTGGAAGGTCGATTTTTTTTCCCTTCAGAATGATTTGGATCGAATAAAGAAACTTTACCGGAATAATAATTACCTGGAGGCCGAAATAGATGTTCAAAAGCAGGAAGAGGATGATACCGTCATTATTACCTATTCCATATCTTCAGGACCTAAAGTTTTTTTAAACTTCGGAGGATTAAAAATATCATCACAGGCCCGGGAAGAAGCAAAGATGCTCTGGATGCAAGGTGTTTTTCAGAAAAATCGCTTTGAAGATATCCGGCGTTTGCTTAAAAAGGTATTTTACAAGCAGGGATACTATCGGTTATCAGTAGATTTCAAACAAGAACTGGTTGATCCTGGAACAAAAGTGATCCATATAAATATATCACCGGGAATGAAATTCGATAATATTCATTATGAATTCCCAGGTCTCCAGGGAATTTCTAAAGATACTATACTCTCAAGATTGGATCAGCCGGATTTTTTAATCTCTTTGTTTAATGACCCGGATGTTGTGATCAATGGAATGAAATCTGTTTATCGGAGCAAGGGATACCTAAATGTTAATATACATAGCCCTCAGATCGAATTTCTACCGGAGAAAAAAATTGCTGCAGTAACCATTAAAATTAAGGAAGGTAAAAAATTTATTATTGATACGATAAATTTTGCAGGCCGGTTGAGCATAGATCAAGAATCACTGTTATCAGCAGCAGGAATTTCTGAAAATTATACCTTTACTCCAGAGGTATTATACCAGATCCCTTCCAATCTGGAAGATTTTTATTCATCCCATGGATTTATAAATGCTCATATCGAAAGTCATTTGAAAATAAATTACAAAGAAGGAACTGTGGAGATCACTTTTGTTATTCAAGAAAATGAAAAGGCTGTTATCCAAGAGATCGTAATTTCCGGGAATAAGATTACCGAAAAATCAGTAATAGAACGTGAGCTGAGTTTCCATACAGGGGAAGCTGTTGATTTTTTTAAATTTTCTCAAACACAAAAGACGTTATACGGCTTGGGAATATTTAATGCGGTCAGTATTGATTATTCCCCTTTAAACCAGGAGATAATAGAGATGCCAGGCTCAGCTCATATTAAACCTTTTGTAGTTCATGTCAGAGTCGAGGAGTTCCAGCCCTATTTTTTAAGATATGGTGCCCAATATGATACAGAGACCGGGTTCGGAGGGATTGCGGAACTGGACAGAAGAAATCTTTTTGGAAGAGCCATAGAAGCCGGTTTAAGTATCAAGGCAAATATGAGGGAACAAGATGCCAGAATATTCCTCCAGACCCCCTATTTTCTAGGTGCTAGGATCGATACAAATCTTTTTGGTTTTGCAACCCGAAAAGAAGAACCTGATTTCACAACCAGACGATTAGGATCCACCCTTCAGCAGCAGAAGGTTATACACGATGAATTTGTCATCACTTACAACTATACTTTTGAAAATCTACGAAATCTTGCCGGAAAGATCCCTTTACCAGAGACCAGGTATAACATAGGAAGAGTCTCCTTTTCTTTGAGTCGTGACAGCAGAGAAAACATATTCAACAGTCTTAAGGGAAGCTTTATTTCCTTGACCGGGGAATACGCTGAAAAATTTATGGCCTCTGATGTCCGTTATGTGCGTTTTTTTGGACAATATTTTATTTATCGCCTGATTGGAGATTCTCTGACCTATGCTGCAGGGCTTAGGGTGGGGCTCGGACGAGGATTGGGTGAAGATTTAGTCCCCTCTGAGAGGTTTTTTGCCGGCGGCAGCAGCTCGCTGCGCGGATTCGACTATCATGAGGTGGGACCAAAAAATCCCCACACCGGAAACCCTCAGGGGGGGAATGCTGTGTTTATTTTAAACCAAGAATTGCGCTTCCCCATTTATAAAATATTTAGCGGAGTAGTTTTTTTAGATACCGGTAACGTGTATCCCTTGATCTCTGATTTTGATCCTTTGAACGTTCGGGAGACAGCCGGATTCGGGTTTCGCTTGGATCTCGGATTTGTTCTGGCCCGTATGGATTTAGGTTTCAAGCTCGACCGACTTGCAGGAGAACCGCTTTATCATATTCATTTTAGCTTGGGGCAGGCTTTTTGAAAAACTGGCACAAAAATGGCATTAAATATGGATAAATCCAACAAGGGAGATTGTTAAATGAAGAAGATAATAAAGTGGATTTTGATCGGCTTTGCAGCTATTATTCTTTTAGTTGCTGCATTGAGTTTATACATTTATCTCACCGTAGATAAAGAATGGGTGGAGGACAAATTGGAAGCCTCCTTGAGTCGAAAAGTAAGCATAGAAGAGATCCGGTTTTCTCTGTTTACAGCTGCAGCAGGGCTCTACGTCGACAATATCGCTGTTTCAGAGCGAATGGGAGAAAATCAAATAAATCAATTATCTTTTGTACCAGAGGATAAAATATTCCTTCAACTGGAGACCGGAAGACTACATTTCAAGCTTCTTCCCCTTATCTCTCGCAGATTTGACATCAGGGAAATTGCTCTCATCAATCCGGAGATTTATATCATTCGCAATTCTAACGGAACTTTTAATTTCAGTGATCTTTTTCCTTCCGAAAGCGGGGAAAAAGTAGAAGGTAAAAAAACCAGAGCAGATCTTAATATCGGCAGTGTCATTATAAATGAAGGCCACGGACGGTTCATAGACAGGATTTCCGGTAACAGTTATGAAATTATTGATTTTAACTTGTCAGGGGAAGAAAAAAACGCGGGCCTCAATATCAGTTCTGATTTTAATCTTAAGGCCCTCCAGCTTCCAGGGCTATCTTTTGCCCGGGATCTGAATGTAGATTTTGAGATCGACGGGCAGTTTGAAAAACTAATTTTTCAAGAATCTTCTGAACTTCCTTCTTTTCAGTTTATGATACACACACCCCAGGGAAGGCTGGATGGATTCCGGATTTTCGAAAAAATAAAACAGATCCCTGTTCTTGTAAATTATTTTGGAAACATGGATTTCCTTGGAGAGAATCTAAAATGGAAGGAAGGAAAACTCAAGATTTCTCAGGAGAAGGGCACTATAGAATTTTCGGATGGAGAGATCCGATTTGAGGATTACAGATGCACATATAATGGATCTTTCCAGAGATCCGGAAATATACAGATAACAGCCGTACTTAGTTTTCCTAAGCAGATGAGTGATCAATTAAAAAATATTATCCAAAATAATCTTAATGAGATCCTTAATGAAAAGCTAAGAAAACAGATATCCATCAGTGATGTTGCCAGGGAACTGGTTAAACCTTTAACCACTGAAGAGGGGAATATTCAACTGACCTTTGATATCTCAGGAACTCCCGCAGATCCAATGGTCAGCCTCTCTGATCCTGATATACCTGATTTCGGGCAGGCTTTGACCAATTTGATCGGGAGCGAGGCCCGTTCCTCACTCAAGGGTATTATCGAATCTTTATCTGACCGGATCAGTGAGGAATTACTGAAAAAGAAAAAATAATGAGAGAGGACTCTTTGTTTAAAAAAATAAAGAATTTCTTGAAAACCGGAATTTGGGATATTCAACTGGAAACATTGAGCGGACTTAAACGTTTAGGTGTTAATTTTTTAAGGGTCATGCTCTTTTCATTCCGGAAGCTGTCCCAGGATCAGCTTCTGCTGCGGGCTCCTGCTTTAGCGTTTTTTACCCTTTTATCTGTAGTGCCGCTGGCTGCTTTGGCCTTTGGGGTGGCTAAAGGATTTGGACTTCAGGATGTTCTCCAGCGACAGCTTCAGGAACAATTAGCTCTCCCTGGTAACATCGAGACCATGATCCTCGATTTTGCCAAAACGACTTTAGAGAAAGCTAAAGGCGGATTGGTAGCTGGATTGGGACTTATCTTTCTCTTTATGACAGTTACTCTGGTGCTCAGTAACATTGAAAATTCTTTCAACAAGATCTGGGGAATAAAAAAGGGGCGGAGTCTTTCTGTTAAAATAAAGGATTATTTTTCCATGATCTTTATTGGAACTATCCTTCTTCTTATTTCTCTCAGTTTAACAGTGGCTGTAACGAACATTCCCTCAATTTTTGGGCCTTTGAACCAGATAATATCATTTCTCATCAGTCTTATCCCTTATGTCATTGTCTGGTTTTTGTTTGCATTCTTAATAATTTTTATGCCCAACCGGAAGATAAGCTTAAAGGGAGGTCTGCTTGCCGGCATTGTTTCCGGAACGATCTATCAGTTGGTTTTGAATTTCTACATTCGTCTTCAGATTACGGTATCGGTCTATAATGCCATTTATGGGAGCTTTGCGGCCCTGCCTCTTTTCCTCATCTGGCTGCAGGTGAGTTGGATCTGCCTGTTATACGGTTCTGAGGTTTCTTATGCATTTGAGAACATAAAGACCATGGGATTTAAGACCGACTACAGCAGGATCAGCATTCGTGCTCAGAAAATAATTCTGCTGCGGATAGCAAGCTATATTGTTAAATGCTTTAGGGATCCGGAAATGCCCCCTCCTTCTGCCACTCAGATCGCCAGGAAGCTTGGTATATCAGGGCAGTTAGTCAATCATCTTCTGGAGGACCTGGTGGAAGAAGGTTTGATAACCGAAACAGTAAAAAAGGAAAAGGATGAAACCGGTTATCAGCCTGGCATACCACCAGAGAAACTTACCGTGCATACGATCCTCCAGGTCATGGAAGAGAGGGGAATGACTAAGATCCCAATGAAAGAAGACTCAGGTATTCGAAAGATAAAAAAAATTCTTAATGAGTTAGAACAAATAATCAAAGAATCTCCCGAGAATATTAAGATCGAAGACTTATTCTTAGAATGAAGTGTTTATATCTTGATGAACCTTTAAGACAGAGAGGTTATAAATGAAAACTAAAATTTTTCATTTTTTAGAGCAGATAAGAACCAGTTTTTGGTTTATTCCCAGCCTTATGGCTTTTTCGTCCATAATTTTATCTTATGTGATGGTGCAGTTGGATAAGTCTCAGATCCTGAATACTGGTTTATTGGATACTATAATTTATTCCGGCAGCGCCGAAGGTTCACGCTCGGTGCTGTCAACCATAGCAGGATCGATGATCACTGTGGCCGGGGTGGTTTTTTCGATAACAGTTGTTGCTCTTACCCTGGCTGCTTCCCAATTCGGCTCCCGGCTGCTCCGTAATTTTATGGGAGACAGAGTCAACCAGATTGTCCTTGGAACCTTTATTGCCACATTTATTTACTGCCTGCTGGTCTTACAGAGTATTCATTATAATGGAACAGAGGTTTTCGTGCCCCGTGTTGCTACTTCCTTAAGCCTTATTCTTGCTTTGTTAGATATTGGAATACTTATTTATTTTTTTCATCACGTATCGACACTGCTTCAGGCAGAAAGGGTGATAGAAGCTGTTTCCCGGGAGCTCACGGGTGCCATAAATAAGTTGTTCCCTGATGAAGAGGATGAAAATATTTCTTCTCAAACAGATAAGACTCTCCGGTCCGAGATAAATTTTAATGAAAAATCAGTTCCTGTTTTATCCCGGTCCGATGGTTATCTCAAAGCTGTAGATAAAGAAGGGCTTTTAAAATTTGCTGTGGAGAATGATCTCTATATCAAACTCCAACACCGGCCCGGAGATTTTGTATTCCAAAACGCTGATCTGATGCTGGTAAGGTTGGAGCATGGGATTGATCAGAAATTGAAGCAGAAGTTAGAGGGTTTTTTGATCATGGGAGGAAACCGAACCCCCGAACAGGATGTAGAATTTGCTATCCATCAATTGGTGCAGTTGGCCTTGAGGGCCATCTCACCCGGAATAAATGATCCGCATACCGCTATGACCTGTATAGACCACTTAGGCGCTGCTGTTCGGTTGATCAACCGTAAAATTTTCCCAGGACCGTTCCGTTTCGATGAAGATGGGAAAGTACGTTTAATTTTAGATAATGTGACTTATGATGGGATCTTGGATGCAGCCTTTAATCAGATAAGGCAATATTCCAAAGGCAGCGCAGATATCAGCATCCGTCTCTTGGAGGTTTTCCGCGGCATGGCTGAATCGACCCGGGATAAAAAACGGATACAGTCTATCGAACGCCACGCAAATATGGTCTATGGAACAGCCAGATCCTCGCTTAGTGAAAATGACCGCCTGGATCTCAAAGAGCGGTATGATGCTTTTATGCAAGCCATACGATAAAGATTTTAAAGATTTAAAAATCGAACAACCTTGATCAAAAAAGACGAGAGCCTGATCAATGGTCATTTGTCTGAGACGATATTTTTAAACAAACTCATAAGCTGCAAAAATCAAATTAACGGTTTAAAAAAAACACGGAATTATCAAGTTTTGGCACAAATCTTGATATAAAAAAGAGTATAAAAAAAATAAATTAACCAAGCTTCTGGTAGATTGGATTCCTTATGGACATTGAGGAATTTTTTATCGGAGGAGAGCTTTTGTCACGCATTGCAGGGAATTTATACTTTAATCCCAATGTTGAATATGTTTTTCTGGATAACGTCACATATATGACCTTTAATTTAGATTTTCATTATGATTTTTACACCAACAGCCCCTTATTCTTTTGGTTGGGGAGCGGTTTAGGTGTCCTTTATTCGAATCCGGATGGCCCGGCTAAAGGAGATGCAGACATAGGTGCTAATCTGCTTTTTGGTATAGGTATCGATACTGTCAGTACATTAACTCCTTATTTTCAGGTCAAGTATATCCTGGCTGATAATGATGAGATCGTATTGGGTGTCGGATTGCGGTTTTAGATCTGATCAAAGGAGAAAAATATGTCTGTTATTACTTTTATCATAGGATTGACGATCCTTTTTTTCGGGAGGAAGATCTTCTGGCTGTTTGTGGCGGCTGCCGGATTTATGCTGGGATACACCTATGGCCCCCAAATCTTTAGGGTTGAGTCTCCCGGGCTTATATTATTAATAGCTGTCATTGTGGGAATCATAGGGGCATTTTTAGCCATACTCCTTAAAGAGGTAGCTGTAGCTGCCGGAGGCTTTATTGCCGGAGGGTTTGCGGCAATCGAGCTGGTTCGATCCACTCAACTTTCTCTACAGATGGATTCCTGGGTGATATTTATTCTAGGAGGAGTCATAGGCGCTGTACTGATGCTCCTTATTTTTGACTGGGCCCTTATAGTTCTTTCCTCTTTGTTGGGAGCTTCTATTATCGTACGTTCCTTTGTTCTTCGGAGTTACT
The DNA here is from genome assembly GCA_964557845.1 of uncultured Eubacteriales bacterium. GTDB lineage: Bacteria > Acidobacteriota > Aminicenantia > Aminicenantales > Aminicenantaceae > CAZLBV01. Next base: position 9,704 of record CAZLBV010000262.1, read on the forward strand.
GGGAGCTGATATTATTTCTGGTTTTATCCGTTATAGGGATACTGGTGCAAGCAAGCTGGTTCCAGAGTGAAAAGAGAAGGGTTTAACCCATTTCATTGTTTATTCAGGAGGGAATAAAATGTTAGCTTGGATACTGATATTTTTGATCATCGCATTGATTGCAGCGGTTTTTGGATTTACGGGGATAGCTACAGCTGCTGCCGGGATCGCAAAAATTATTTTTTTTATTTTTCTGGTTTTATTTATCATAGCAGTGATAGTAAGACTTCTAAGAGTTTAGATCAGACTATGATAATTGTGTTATCGAATAAGGCTGAATAAGCCGGAGGAAACTGATCATGAAAAAAAAATTAATGATTATTATTATGATTTTTGGTTTTATTTTTTTCAGCGGAAATCTAATCTTTGCACAAAACCTCTTTTTTGGTGGTCAATTTGGACTATCTGTTCAAAAACCAAGTCTTGATGAAATTGAAGTTTCTACTGATACAACCTATCTCTACGGACTTTATGCCGGTGTTAAGTTCGCCGGGCTGGCTTTGGAGTTGAACTATTTTCAAGCTGCACATGATCTGGAATTAAAAGAACTTATAGATCCATGGGCGGATAGGGAAATGGATTACAGCTTTGTAGGTGTCAATCTGAAAGTATTTATTCCCGTACCGATAATAAGCCCTTATCTGACCGGAGGATACGGTAATTACCGGGCAGAAATTTCCGGGATCAGCAGTGACTCCTCTGGAGGATTAAATATCGGCGCAGGAGTGGAGATGGCACTAGGCGATCATTTTGCCTTGAAAGGTGAAGGAAAATATAATCACGTTAATCTGAATATAGAAGAGCGGGAACTAAGTGTGGGCGATTTCACCTTTGCAGTGGGGATCATATATTACTTGTTTTAGAACTAGAAGTTACTTTATTTCAAATTGTTTCACCTATTTGCTACCAGTTTCAAGAGAGTTCCTTTTTTCAAATTATCCTGCAGCCTCATCCCGTTTAAAATGGCGAGCTGTTCTAGCTTGTCTTCAGAAGTTCCTAGATCGAGCAGTGCATTTCGCAGGGTTCCATCTGAAGGAACGCTTCTGATCTGAAGGCGGGCAGGCTGTAAACTTAGAATTCTACGGTCGTTGAGGTGATCGAAATGGGTCATGGTATTCTGGAATGTTCCTTGGTAGCGATCAAATAAAGAAACGTTCGTATATCCGTGGAATACAAATATCCGGCTGTCTTTTTGGATAAAATATGATAGAACCCGGAGCCTATTTTGTTCAGCGGTTACTTCTGATAACAATTGAACAGCAGACATTCCTTTGACATTTGTATTTGATCTCTCAAGAACTGTGGCATTAGAACGTTCAATGAACAGGTCCGAAGCTTTTTGGGGAGAAGATTCTCCAGAAAGAACCAGAAGGATAGCTGCATCCTGGCTGCCGGGAATCATCTGTACTTGAGAAGCTGAATTTACAACTTTCCAGCGCGATGGAACCGGAAACCTGAAGCGAAAATCCGGATGATAAAAAGTACCATCATCGACAAATCCGTGTCTTGGATTTTTACCAAAAATAATACCGTCTATTCTTCTGAGATAATCATTTCGATTGACACTAAAATGGTCCATAGGGACTTTTTGCTGCCATTTTTCTGTGTCCTGCTCGATATCTTGTTCTCTTTCTGCCGGATCAGGATGTGTGGAGAACCATCCGGGAAGTCCACCTGCATCTCCCGGATGCAGCCGGTTTAATATCTGAAAAAAATCAGCTAGTTCCCGGGTATCATATCCTTCTTTAGTGGCGTATTCTGTTCCGAGTTCATCGGCCTGCCGTTCATCATCCCGGCTGAATTTCATGAATAAAAGCTGTATGCCCAAGCTGGCCAATCCGGTGTATTTCCGGAAATCTTCTGAAAGTATAGAAACAACTCCCAAACCTAACTGTGCCAGTTGAGCCCTGGTTATGAGCTGAGCTGAGTGGCGGGCGGCGATATGACCGATCTCATGAGCCATGACACCGGCAAGCTGGGCTTCATTATTGAAATAAGCTAAAATTTCCCTGGTAAAATAGATATACCCACCCGGGACAGCGAAGGCATTGACGACTTCCGAGTCGACCACTTTGAATTCATAGCCCAACTCCGGCCGGTGTGAATGGGGGACGATCTGTTTACCAATATTTGTGACATATTGCTGAAGGCCCTTATCCGGATAGAGACCGAACTGCTGGATGATCTGTTGATCCGTGGCCTCTCCGATCTCTTTCTCTTGCGCTGTTGAAACCAGAGAGAACTCTTTTCTTCCGGTTACCGGATTTGTCACACAGGAAAGGATGGTGACAATAAAAACCAATAACACAAATTCAATAATTCTTTTCCACATTTTTTACCTAATTTTAAGAAGATGGCTTTTCTTTTTAAAAACAAGCATCTTCTTTAAATTATCAGAAAAAATCGCTATTCAGTTAAAAGCGGGTTTGTGTTAGATTTATTTACTGCTGCTCACCTTTAAGTTTGCCGATCTCCTGCTGAATTTGCTTTAAGGATTTATCTATATCTGCTTTTGTTTTTTCCCATTCCTCTCCGCTTTTATCTTTGAGTTGGGAGAGCTGTTCTTTGACCTGATCAATACTTTTATTTATCTGCTCAATACTTTTATCCCATTCTGATCGGATGTCCTCTTGTTCCGGAGGATCAGCTTTTAAATCATTTAGATCCTCATTGATGTTATCCACAGCGGTCTGAAGATCCTGGTATATATTTTGTGCCTGTTCCTGGGTCCACTGCGAGCCTGTATCTAAAGCTTCTTGAGTCTCTTCTTTAACCTCTTCCATGGTCTCATTTTCATCTTGCCCACAGGATAATAATAATCCTATTAAAAGTATTACGAAAAATAGAGAGAGTAATTCTTGTTTTTTCATTTGTCCTCCTTTTTATTTTTTTCTTTTTCAGTTTTCATATAATAATTCCGGATCAGTAAATATTGATCCCGAATGAAATCAGAATCAGGCGTTTTTCTTAAAGCTTTTCCGACAATATCAAGCGATTCTACATAGTCTTTTTTTTATATAGTAGGAAGTGGCCAGGTTTATATGAGTCATTGCTTGATCTTTTAATTCCGGAGCTGCCGTTGTCGCTTGGACTGAGGGAAAGATCACCATAGCCCATCGGTTTTTATTTATCCCCTCATCCATCTCCCATATTTTTACAAAATTATTATTTTTCATGGCACGCCGGGGCCCAAAAAAAGGATCATGAAATATGATTAGATCATCTTTTTCGTCAAACCCTACAAGGACCCGGTAATGTCCTTTATTTACCTCCTCGATCGCTTTTGTAAGAACGATGATCGGAATATCTTGAGAGACCAATTTTTTGATCGTAGCGATGTCCCCTCTAAAGGAATAGCTTATTAACTGCTGTGTTCTAGGATAAAAAAGCATTTCTGAGTTGAATGCAACCTGCTTTTTTGGATCCATCACTATTTCTGCGATTTTTTCCTGATCATATGTTTTATCCGGCTGCCAATATTTAAGCGCCATACTCAAACAGGCCGGACCGCAGTAGTTTCTCTTAATCCATTTTTCGAAAGGAACAGTAGAGATAATATGACCTTTTTCGGGAACATCGCGGCGGTATTTGAATATTTTAGCTGCACTAAGAGGGGAGATAATTAAATCAGCCATGAGCAAAATAAAAAAGAAATGGAACTTGTTTTTCATTTCATATGATCCGTCGCCCTTGTACAAGTCTGATAATGATGATAATCAAGGCAATCACAAGCAATAGATGAATCAAACCACCGAATGTGTAACCTCCTATCAATCCCAAAAGCCATAAGATCAAAAGAATAATTAATATTGTCATGATCATGATGAACTCTCCTTAATAAAGAATTGAATATGCGATTTATACAGATCTCATTAAATAGATCACAGGCTTTCGCGCCATTTTTCAACTTCTTTCTCAGCTTCCTCTTTGGCTTTTCCGTACCGGTTTTGGATAAGGCCTACCAGCTGATCTTTATTGCCCTCGATTACATCAAGGTCATCATCAGTTAAGTCTCCCCATTTTTCTTTGGCTTTACCTTTTAATTCTTTCCATTTGCCTTTAATCGAATCCCAATTCATTGTTGTTCTCCTTTAATAAATTTTTACTAATGAAAACAGCAAAAAACATGCCATATTGTCGTATCCATCTATTTATATATGGCTTAGGATAGCTATAGACATTTGATTTTTTTCCACTTATTGATTTTTATCTGGGGGTCAGACTTAAAAAATCAGTACGAATTCCTATTCAATGAGAATTTATTAACTTGTTTTAATATTCAATGCTTTTTATGTGATTTTTAAAAAAATATTTTTTGCTTTTACACCTTTGGCATAACATTTGCTTTTATTTGAACTAAATATCATTTCACAAGGAGGATAAAATGTCTAAAGTGGCCGTGATCATTGATGACATGTTTGAAGATGTTGAGTATACAGAGCCTGCTGAGGCTTTCAGGAAAGAGGGGCATGAGCTGATCCATATTGGCCTTAAGGAAGGAAAAGAGGTTAAAGGAAAAAAGAAAGGAACAAAGGTCACGATCGATAGATCGATAAGGGATGTCAGCCCTGATGATTTTGATGCTTTGCTTATACCAGGGGGATATTCTCCTGATCGTCTGAGAGCAGATGAAGAGGCTGTAATATTCACCAGAAAATTTATAGACAGCGGAAAACCTGTATTTTCCATCTGTCATGGCCCACAACTGCTTATTTCTGCCAACAAGGTAAGAGGAAGGAGGATCACCGGTTGGAAATCCATTGTCCAGGATCTTAAAAATGCCGGGGCTCTGTATGAAGATAAAGAAGTTGTTGTGGACGGTAATTTGATCTCAAGCCGTCAACCCTCTGATCTGCCGGCGTTTATTAATGCTGCTCTGGACAGGCTGACCTGAATAGTCCAGGTCAAATGATTAAATTTTATGTGTAAAGATGAAGCCTGAGATAAAGTATAAAAATTCTGATTAAAATTGTACTTGGATCTTCTATTTCTTTAGAGACTAGTAGGTTTATCAACTAACCTGACGCTACTGGCCTGCGGTCCTTTTTTCCCCATTTCTTTGACGAAATTTACTCCTGTTCCGATTTCTATTCGCTCAAAGTCATCATACAAAACACTGTTACGGTGGAAAAATATCTCCTGCCCGTCAGTGGTCCTGAGAAATCCGTAACCCTGTTCTGGAAATATTTTTTCAACTACAGCATTCGTTTCCTGCTGGGGATGTTTTTTCACATCCCAACGCTGTTTCGCCTCCAGTTTTTTTATCCTTCTCCTTGCAGTTCTGAAGGCATCCTTGATGATCGATTCCAAAGGCTTATGCATCGTTTCATCTATAGGATCCCTGGTTACGACTATCTCAGGATTTTTTGGAACTAAAATTTCTAACCGGATTCGATAAGGACTACCTGATTTTTGAAATTCATGAGGTTTTTCTACTGCTATTCGGCAGCGAATCACATTGTTATGGGCTCTATCCAGTTTGGCTGCCTCTTGATGGATGAGTTTTTCTATACCCGGTGTTCTCTCCACGTCTCTAAAAGTTATTTCTAAAGGTTGCTGCAATTTTTTTTCCTTATTTTCATTTTATTTAAAAAGAAGCAAAATTTATGCCAAAAATGATTTTTCAATATTTTATTCCGATTTAGAGCAAATAATTTAATGCAGGACAATAAATAACATTAGATAATAAAATGGAGTTTAATTAAAAAAAGATAAAAGAAAAAAATCCTGTTCAACGGGAATAGGTCTTATTTAATGAAACTCATAACTAAATTTATTTAATTCATGTCGTAATCCGTTTTCTATTAATGTTCTCTAATTATATTCATATCAAAGAGTAACAAAATTTCAAAAATACAACCTAGGGATAGTTGGCATAAATCTTGATTTCTAACCCAATACGAATACGATCGTTTATAAAGGAGGATGGCATGTTCTTATGGCATTTGATTTTTGCACTAGTGATCGCTTTATTGATAAGCGCTGTCTTTGGACTCGGATTCCGGAGGACAGGGGCCTGGCCTGGAATTTTTATTTTTTTCATGATCATTTTACTGTTCAGTTGGGCAGGGGGAGTCTGGCTGGCGCCTTTTGGTCCTACCATCGCAGGTGCTTACTGGCTTCCATTTTTATTTGTGGGCATACTGATAGCTCTTTTCTTAGCTGCAGCCGTTCCGCCGGATCGTTCCAGGAGAAAAACAATAGAAGCACCGGAACAGGAAGTCGCAGAGAGTGAAACTGTATTGGGAGTGTTCTTTTGGTTTCTCATTGTTCTGCTGATAATCGCCATTGCTGTTTATTATATTTAATAAAAAGTATTATTGTTTCGCTGATGTTGATTCTGGTGAGAGAAAAGATATGGAGAATTGGCCGCCGAGGCAGCGTTATTAAACAAATAACCGATAAGTGTATGTGAATAATCCAGGTTAAAAGGAGGTTAAGTGAAAAAAGCAGCAGGTATAAAAGGGTTGCCCCCGGAGAAACTTGCCTGGAAGCTGGATCTGGACAAAATATCTTTTGATACCAGTGATGGTTTTGAGGCTATTCAAGAAATTATCGGCCAGGAACGAGCTTTGAACGCCATTAAAACCGGTCTGGCCATTAAAAGCCCGGGGTATAATATTTTTGTTACCGGTTTGGCAGGGACAGGCAGAACTTCGACTATAAAAAAGCTCTTGGAAAAACTTAAGGATGGGGGTGATACCCCTGAAGACATCCTTTATGTTAACAATTTCAAAAAACCCGATGAGCCTTCTTTGATCTTGCTTCCGCCTGGAAAAGGAAGGGAATTCAGAGACTCCATGGAGCGTTTGATCGATATGCTTAAGACAAACATTTCGGAGCTTTTAAAGAGTGAATATTATAAAGAAAAAAAATCCGAGATAATTGAAAGTGGACAAAAAAAACAAAAAGAAATTTTAAAAAGATTCGAACAAGAAGTCTCTGAAAAAGGATTCTCAGTAGTTCAGATCCAGGTAGGATTATTGACCAAACCTGAGCTGGTTCCTGTTGTTGATGAAAAACCGACTTCATTTTCTCAGCTAGAAGCTATGGTTAGAGAGGATAAATTTTCGGAAGAAAAACTAGAGGAGTTGAAAAGAAGCTACGAAGAGCTTTCGCAGAAGATGGATGAAGTACTTATGAAGATCAAAGAGATCGAAGAAGAAATGAGACATAAACTAAAGCAGTGGGATGAGGAATCCATAACACCCATTATCAATGGCTCGATCAATGAAATAAAAGAAAAATTCGAACTGACGAAAATTTCGAATTATCTTGATGAAGTAGAAAATAGTCTTATTCAAAAGATCGAGATCTTTAAGACAAAGGAACGGGAACCCAGCCAGCCTATGATGGGGGATCCTTTTATAGAATATAAGGTCAATCTTGTGATCGACAACAGTGATACCAAAGGATCTCCAGTAATTTTGGAAAATAATCCAAATTACCCCAATCTATTCGGCTCAATAGAAATGACCCCGTCCATGGGAGGAATCATTCAGACAGATTTTACAAAAATAAAAGCCGGTTCCTTTTTAAAGGCAAATGGAGGGTACCTGGTCATTAATGCCCAGGATGCCTTGATGGAACCCGGAGTCTGGACCACCCTTAAGAGGTCTTTAAAATATCAGGTCCATGAGATCCAGAATTATGCGTCACTCTATCTTTTTTCGACCTCGAGGTTGAAACCGGAGCAGATCGAGTGCAAAGTGGACGTGGTCATGATAGGAGATTCTTATCTTTATAATCTCTTGTATTATCTGGATCCGGACTTCAGGAAGATCTTTAAGGTTAAAGCTGAGTTTGACACTGAAACCTCCAGAACTGAAGAGAGACTGGAACAGTATATACGGTTTATAAAAATGATCACCAAGGATGAAGATCTTAAGGCCTTTGATAAAGGAGCGATGGCCCATGTACTCGAGTATGCGACACGAATGTCAGGCCGTCAAAAAAAGATCTCAACTCGATTTAATAATATCGCCGATATCGTCCGGGAAGCAGCTCATTGGTGTAAAGAAGATCAAGCTTCTCAAGTAAGCCGTAAGCATGTCGAAAAAGCCATAAAAGAGAGGTACAAAAGAGTCAGCTTAGTTGAAGATAAAATTCAGGAGCTGATCGAAGAGGGGACACTGCTGATCGATACAGAGGGAGCTGTAACCGGACAGGTTAATGGTCTATCTGTATATCCCATCGGAGAGTTTCTTTTCGGAAAACCGACGCGGATCACTGCAACGACTTCTGTGGGAAGAGCCGGCGTGATCAATATTGAACGGGAAGCTGACTTAAGCGGCAGGACTCATAATAAAGGAGTTTTAATATTGACGGGTTTTTTAAGAGGAAAATACTGCCAGAACAGGCCTTTTTCCCTTTCAGCCAGCCTGGCATTTGAGCAGTCTTATTCTGGAGTAGAGGGTGACAGCGCTTCCTCAACCGAGGTCTATGCTATCTTGTCAAGCCTTTCCCGTTTGCCGTTACGCCAGGATATTGCCGTGACCGGTTCCATCAATCAGAGAGGAGAGATCCAACCGATTGGAGCGGTCAATGAAAAGATCGAAGGGTTTTACGATGTATGCAAGGAAAAGGGAATCACCGGAAAACAAGGGGTCATTATACCCCATCAAAATTCCCTCAATCTCATGCTCCGGCAGGATGTGATCGATGCGGTGAGTGCGGGGAAATTTCATATCTATCCGGTTAAAAATGTTGACCAGGGAATGGAAATTCTAACGGGATTTGAAGCTGGTGAATTGAAGGATGACGGAACCTTTGAAGAGGATACCGTCAATTATCTCGTCGATCAGGAACTTGACCGTTTAGCTCAAAGCTGGAAACAATATACTTCACGGAAAGAAGATATCAAAGAAATTAAGAAAGAAAGCAAGACACATTGATCTATAATTTTGCGGTCAACCCGCATAAGGAGGTATCAATGAAACCCCAAATTAAAGCTAAGACATTTAATGAGGCTGCTTTTAGTGTTGGATCAAAAAGCGCCTACAGCCGAATTTTTGTCATGATCATCTTTTTTATATTTATACTGAGTTTAGCCTCTGTATCGACAGAGGGGCAGTATTTCGGCCGGAACAAGGTACAGTATGAGACATTTGATTTTAAGGTGCTCAGCACAAAAAATTTCGATGTTTATTTCTATCCCATTGCAGAGAAAGCCGCCATTCAGGCTGCTCGTCTGGCAGAGCGCTGGCATGCCCGTTTTTCTAGGATACTTAATCACGAGCTTAAAGGACGCCAAATTCTTATCCTTTATTCTAGCTCTCCACATTTTCAACAGACTACTGCTATTCCGGGAATTATAGGAGAGGGAACAGGCGGTGTCACAGAAATGTTTAAGCGCCGGATCATTTTGCCTTTGGCACCATCTCTAGCAGATTCAAATCATGTGATCGGTCATGAACTAGTGCATGCCTTTCAGTTCGATATGACATCCCAAAACCATCCCAGGTATGCAAGTGGAGCCCCATCGGCTTTACGGCTGCCTCTTTGGTTTATTGAAGGTTTGGCAGAATATCTATCTATAGGTACTGTTGATCCACATACCGCTATGTGGATGCGGGATGCTGTAAGAAAAGAAGATAAATTTCCTAATATAATGGAGCTCAACAATGCCCAATATTTTCCCTATCGTTACGGCCATTCGTTATGGGCTTTCCTTACTGGTGAGTATGGAGATGGAATCATATCAACAATAATGAAATCTGTAGGCAGTGCCGGCGACTATGAAGCAGTTTTAAAGAAAGCTACGGGGCTTTCCCCAAAAGAGCTTTCTGAAAAGTGGCTTAATTCACTTAAAAATAGATACAATCCCATTGCTGAAAGAACTAGAGTCTCTGATGTCTACGGAAAAGAATTGATCGGGGCTACCGAGATGAATACTTTGAATGTATCACCAGCTTTGAGCCCGGATGGCACTCAGATCGTGTTTTTATCCACCAGAGACCTTTTTTCTATAGATATGTATTTAGCGGATGCCAGAACCGGTGAGGTCAAGCGTAAACTTATTGGGACGGCTGTAGATCCTCATTTCGAAAGCCTGATGTTTATCAAATCCTCAGGAAGTTGGGATTCTGAAGGAAGACGGTTTGTATTCGGTGCAGTAAGCGGCGGTCAGCCTTTGTTGACCATACTGAATATTGAATCTGAAGAAAAAGAGAAGGAAATATTTTTTCCTGATATGGGTGAGATCTTGAATCCAACCTGGTCGCCGGATGGACGCTATATTTGTTTTTCCGCTCTGATTGGAGGTTTCACCGATCTATTTATTTATGACCTTAGGGAAGAGAAACTCAACCGGATAACCGATGATCCTTTTTCAGACCTGCAGCCTGCCTGGTCACCGCACTGCAGATCAGCTCCCGTATTTTGGATTCATCTTTCCTTGTAGGGTATGAATACAGCAAATACAGATGGAACCTAGGAGCTGTCGCCCAACGTATTCCCTATGTCACCGGAGGCTATTCAGAATTCATAGGAGAGGTGGACGGCCAGCCGGCCATAGTCCAACAGGAGCTGATTTTCCGGCAGATCAATTATAGACTATCAGGAATAGCCTCTTATCCATTCAATCAATCTTTTAGATTTGAGACCGCTCTTGGATACCAATTTATAAGATTCGACCGGGATCTAAACGTAAACGCATTTTCACTGGCCACTGGAAGAGAAATACTGGACAGGGATGAAGATCTGGAATCTCCGGATTCACTGCATTTGGGAACGCTTACCACGGCACTTGTTTATGACAGTTCATTTTTTGGGGCAACCAGCCCGATATTGGGACAAAGATACCGGCTGGAAGCCACTCCGAGAGCGGGTTCGCTTACTAATTATGAAGTTCTGGCTGATTATAGACGTTACTTCATGCCGGTCAGGCCGTTTACTCTGGCTTTCCGGTTTATGCATTTTGGCCGGTATGGACCGGATGCCGAGGACGACCGGCTGTATCCACTTTTTGTTGGGTACGAAAGCCTTGTCAGGGGATATAATAACAATTCATTCAGTGCTGAAGAATGTGGAAGAGCGGAAGACTGTGAGGTATTCAATCGTTTATTTGGAAGCAAAATGATCGTAGCTAATGCTGAGCTGCGGTTCCCGCTTTTTAATGTGTTAGGTATCGGGAAAGGATTCTATGGGATCTTACCTATTGAATTCTTCGCTTTCGCCGATGGAGGGCTGGCCTGGTTTAATGAAAACGAAGCCTGGTTTTTGGGAGGAGAAAGAAAACCTGTTTACAGCGCTGGAGTGGGGCTGCGTATGAATGTGTTTGGATATGCTATTTTAGGTGTTAGTTATGTCCATCCCTTTAACCGCCCCAAGAAAGATTGGTACTTCCAATTTCTGTTTACACCAGGATTTTAAAGCAGTATAGATAAAAGAATTTGAAAAGGAAGCAAGCTAATCTTTCTGGAGAATTAAATCTGACGGAGCCTTGTATCTGGGTGGGCCACCTGACCCAGTTTGATTCTTCTAATCGTGTATAGTTCAATCTGCTAAAGATTTATTCCAATAGAATGACTTTTATACTACAATTAATACAAAGATATCAGATAGATTCATGTATCTGGATGGATAGTAAATAATTAAATTCCGTATATAGGTATGAAAAGCGACGAAAAAACAAAGGAAATTGATGTGACCGATCTTTTGAGGGTGTTGCTGATTGGAAATTCCCAAAAAAACTCAATGCGCTGGATAGGAGAAATCGAAAACTGCGGATTTAAAGCCAGTTATCAGAGAGTTGAAGAAAAGAAAAGCTTGCTCTCCGCTCTCAAAGAGCAGCAATGGGATATCGTTGTGGCAGACTATAATTTTCCTGATTTTTCAGGTATGGATGCGCTTAAATTGATAAGAGAGAAAAAACCTGATATGCCTTTTATTATGATCTCAGAAAAGGTGGACGAGGAAGCTGTGATAGATGCTTTAAAAGCCGGGGCTCAGGATTTTGTGATCAAGGACAGGCTTTTCCGGCTTTGTCACGCAATTAAACAGGCTCTTGAATATCATAAGTTCGGTCTGGAAAAGAAAAAAGTTGACAAACAGCTGCAAAAATTAGCAGCCCGTTTTAATCTATTGGCTGATAACATAACCGATGTTATCTGGACCATGGATACGGAAAGGAAATTTACCTTTGTAAGCTCTTCAGTCACACGTGTTTTAGGTTTCCGGATTGAAGATTTTTTGAGAATGAGATTGGATGATCTCATTTCTCCTGAAGATTTGAGCGAGGTAAAAAAAAGCCTAAAGAGGTTTTTCAACTGGACCAAAAAGAGTAAAAAGCAGCAGAGTGAATTAAGCGATACCTTTGAGATGGAAGTTTGCGGGAAGAGGGGGAAGCCTATCTGGCTGGAAACCAAGGTGTCGATAATTTATGATGAGGGGAAAAAACCTTCAGGTTTTTTGGGGGTATCAAGAGATATAAGTGAACGGCGAAAAAAAGAAATGGAAATAGCCAAACTTGCTCTGGCGATCGGGCAGATAGATGAAGGTTTGGTCCTTACAGATTCTGAGGGAATTATTCAGTATGTCAATGATTCTTTTGAGAAAATGATCAACCTCTCTCGAGATAAACTGATTGGGCAGCCCCTTAAAAAGTTGAGAAGTGGCTCTGTCTCTTATGAGACCGGTCAGGATTTTTTATCCAGTCTGCCTAAGAAAAATCCCTGGAAAGGGAAATTGATAAGGAAAAAGACGAACGGTTCCGCTTATCAAGCCGATGTCTCTCTTTATCCCATGAAAGATGCCTATGGAAATCTTACCAACTATATCTATATAGAGAGAGATATCACCCATGAGATGAAGCTCCAGGAAAAATTCATAGAAATGCAGAAAATGGAGGCACTGGGGACTTTGTCGGGAGGAATCGCCCATGATTTCAATAACATACTCATGCCCATAATCGTTAACTCTGAGATGCTCCTTTGGGATTTAAAAAATACTGATTCTGAATATGCTTATCTTACCCAGATCCTGGATGCTGCCAGAAGAGGAAAAGATCTAGTCAAACAGATCGTGTCCTACAGCCGAGAGAGTAAGGTGGAGAAAAAAATTATCGACCTTGTTGCCCAGATCAAAGAATCCATGAAATTTCTTAAAGCATCGCTGCCCTCTTTTGTTAAGTTAGATTCTGAGATCAAAATCAATGAGGGAAAAATTGATGGAAATCCGAGCCAGATCCAACAGGTTCTCATGAATCTGTGCACCAATGCTGCTGATGCATTGGGTACAGAAGGAGGAGATATAAAAATATCTTTATCTAAGACCGAGTTTAAGACCAAAGAAATGCTTCCTGAAAGAAGAATGAAGACTGGACTCTATCTATGTCTCTCAGTAGCGGATTCAGGGCCTGGGATCGAACCTGACAATTTAGATAAAATATTTGATCCCTTTTTCAGCACTAAGGCCCCTGGGAAAGGATCCGGAATGGGCCTCACAGTAGCTCGGAAGATTGTTTTTGATCACAACGGTACTATAACTGTTGATAACCAGCTCAAAAAAGGGGCTGCTTTCCATGTGTATCTACCTTGCTCTGATGGAAATTTTTCTGAAGATGAACAAAAATCAGATTTCCTGCAAGGAGGAAGTGAGAGAATACTGTTAATAGATGATGAATCTGTATTAGTCCAGAGTATCAAAAACATGTTGGAGAAGATGGGCTATGCTGTGCTCGGAGTAACCTCCAGTCAAGAAGCCCTGAATATATTTAAATCCAGGCCCGACGATTTTGACTTGATTATATCCGACCAGACCATGCCTGGTCTTACCGGAGCTCAGCTGGCACAAGAAATAAACCGCATTCGACCCTCCATTCCTTTAGTCCTGATGACCGGCTTTAGTGAAACTTGTTTACCGGAGGAATCGAAGAGACTCGGGATCGACGCTTATTTAATCAAACCTGTCAGCACCAAAAAATTGACTACTATAATCCGCAAAGTGCTTGACAAAGAGAAGTGAAAACATGGCAAAAATATTGATTGCTGATGATGACAATATGGTTTGCAGCTCAATCAATGGCGTTGTAAACCGGTTGGGACATTATGCCCAAAGCGAAACGTCTCTTAAAGACACTCTCAAACAGCTGCAATCTGAGGAGTTTGATCTTGTTTTTCTCGATGTCCGCATGCCTGATGGAAATGGTTTGGATATTTTACCCGAGATCTTTAAACGTCATAATCCACCTGAAGTCATTATAATTACTGGCTATGGAGATTCGGATGGTGCTGAAATGGCCATTAAAAGCGGAGCATGGGATTATATCACTAAACCTTTATCCGCCAATGAGATAAGACTGTTGGTCGAGCGTGCCCTACAGTACAGAAAAGAAAAAAAAGCAGTTACTTTGCCTTTTGCTTTGAAAAGAGATAATATCATAGGCAAGAGTCCTCAGATCAATGCAGCCTTGGATGTCATGGCGCAAGCAGCCGGAAGTGATGCAAATGTACTAATAACAGGTGAAACCGGAACTGGAAAGGAACTTTTCGCTTGGGCTGTTCATGAGAACAGCCACCGAACGAATAAAAGTTTTGTAGTAGTGGATTGTGCCTCACTTCCGGAAACATTGGTGGAAAGCGTGCTTTTCGGACACAGAAAAGGTGCTTATACCGGTGCAGACAGGTCTCAAGAAGGACTGATCAAGCAGGCTGATAAGGGAACTTTATTTCTTGATGAGGTGGGAGAGCTTCCCCTTTCCATTCAAAAGTCATTTCTAAGGGTGCTGCATGAGAAAAAATTCCGTCCTGTGGGTGGAAATCAAGAGATTTACAGCGATTTTAGATTAGTGGCCGCCACTAATCGGGACCTTGAAGATCAAGTAAAGAAAGGGAGATTCCGGGAAGACCTATTATTCCGGCTGAGGACTCTGGTTATAGAACTGCCTCCGCTGAGGGAGATCCGTGGAGATATTAGAGAGCTTGTGCTTTTTTATCTGGACAAGCTCTGCAGCCGTTATGGAACGGAGTTAAAAGGAATTTCCCCCGGCTTTTGGCAGGTGCTTAAATCTTATGACTGGCCCGGAAATGTCAGGGAGCTTGTGCAGGCTTTGGAACGATCCATTGTGGCTGCCCAGGATGAACCAACTCTGTTTCCAAAGCACTTATCCCAGCATATCAGGATTGAAGTAGCTAAGAGCTCAATAGATTCAAGCTCTCAACTTTTCAGAAAAGGGGAAGGGATGACTAAATCAGGGGCCGATCTTCCCAATATTCAGGAGGTCCGCGACAGGGTCATTGCAGGGGCAGAGAGAAGATATTTGGATGAATTGATCGGCATCACTGGAAAAGACATCCGAAAGGCCTGTGCCATA
>CAZLBV010000263.1:0-5898 GCA_964557845.1 uncultured Eubacteriales bacterium
TATGCTGTGGTTGACCACCGCGAACCCGCCGCAACTCCCTCCCACCCGTGCCCTTGAATGGACTTCGGCTCGCCTTTAGGTAAAAAATGCCGATGTAAAATGGATATTGTAATAAACAATATGATGAAAAAAGGTGTTTTGTTGAAAATATTCCAAAATCGTGATGATAAATTGTTTAATAGTACCATCGGCATTTTTTATGAATAGTTCAGGTTAAATAATTATCGATGAATTCTACGATCGGCTTGGGATTTAATCCTTCAAAACAGAGGATCTCTTTGCAGTTTTTAAATGTCTTATCAATGCATGTTAGATTTTTGCAGGCAGGATGGGATTCGAATATTTTGGAGGGAGCATCTTGGGCTGAAGGAAAATATGACGGTGAGGAAGAGTCATATCCATATATTTTTCCGCTGGTAGCGCCAAAGATACCGATAACGGCCGTCTGGTTTTTAAAAAGATTTTCGAATCCAATGGAATATTTTCTGGCAGAAGCAATATGGAGTGGGGCAGTGTCTCCTGATATAAAAACATCAACCTGATCGGTAATGGCCGCATAAACATCTAGATCGACATTTATAGGAAGCAGCCTTATTTTATTTCGCAGAATAGGAGGAATACCGCTAATAACTTTTTTTTCTATTCCTTTAAATGTATAACCGGGGGTCACTAAGATAAAATCGATAGAATCCAGACCCAGTAATCCGGTCAGTAATTCGGTTTGAAATTCAGGAGGTATCAATGTATATACAGAAGCAGTATCGGGATTGAACAAAACTTTTCTTGACCAGGGAGATAGCTTCAATTTATTCATAACCTTTCTCGATTCTTTTAAGAGAGATTCCCCCATAAAAATGTGGGGAAAGGAATGATTGCTCTGTATTTTTATTTCTTTTCCGTTGTTCCTACATATTTCTTTGACCAGATTCAAGGAAAACTTATTCATGTGGTAGGCAATATGAGCGGTTTCTCTATTTGAATCATAAGCATTTATGATCTCTCTGATCAGACGAAGGGGATATAAAACTTGGCCTCGGGAATACTTGAAAATTTTATGCGGGAAATAGGGACATAGATTGATAACAATGTCGTAATTATTTTTATTAAGTATACCCATAAGGCTTTGACGATCTTTTTGGGAGGGAAATCCTATGCTTGTGAAATGAGGTAAATGGATATCGATAAAGGGGTTGGTTTTGATAAGCGAAAAGGCTTTTTTTTGGTAAAGGTAGCTTATTTTTGTATTTGGAACAGCCATTCGGATTGCAGCGATCAAAGTTTGAGCTATGACGGCATCACCGATATTAATATCTGCAACCACAAGGATATTTTGCAATTTATTGATTTTTTTTAGACGAAAAGATTCAATCTTTTTTAATAAATGATAAGACAGTTTCGATGATGCCGCAATTTTTAAAGTCTTGTCGACAAGTGTTGGGGAGAATCTTGATATGGCTCTTGCTGTCTTCTCGATTAAAACCATCTAATTGTATTGAAAATTAACATAATGAAAAGCTAATGTCAAAAAACCGGAAAGTAGGGAAAAACAGGTTAAAGTAACAGGTTTAATCTATCCTTTCTGATATTTGGCTGTTCCAGATCATCCGGATTATCTTGCCATCAGAATTTGGTTCAAAAATTATGATCTCGCCTAAATTGCCTTCCTCCCGGATCCTTTGAAAAGAATTACCTCCCATGTATTTTAGTTTCGTTAACGATCTTATAGGGTTGTCATTGGGGAGGGATATAATGGCCAGATCACTTTCCCACCACATCAAGACAAAGGATTCTCTTCCTACAGACCTGACATAGCGGCCTATAAATTTTTCAAGATTCGAATCAGGATCTTTACCATAATAAGGATTTTTTTTTGCTTGGGAAAGGGCCGGTTCAATGATCTCATACAGGTATTGAGTATAGACCGATGGATTGGCATCATGTGCATTGGTCATGGCAATGGTGGCGATCTTATCTTGAGGGCATATGTGTATCTGGGTTCGGTATCCCGGGCAGTTTCCCCCGTGTCCGACAAAGTTTTTATTGTTTTGTCTTGAAACTGAAAACCCGAATCCCCAGGATGTCTGCCAATCTGGGTCCATCCATTGGACCCTGTGCATTTCTCGTAGGGAATTGGCAGAGATGATCTCCTGACCTCCCTGTTCGAGCAGCCTGAACTGCCAAGAAGCAAACCGCGCCAGATCTTCAACGGTAGAGGCGAAGCCTGCAGCTGGAGCAATCCCATTTACAAGATAAAAAGGGATTTTTTCCCTTCCCCCTTCCCGCAGCCGGACAGAATACCCGGTTGCCAATTTATTCCCAATCTGATCTCTGGGGATCTCAGGAGTGGTATGAGTAAGTCCAAGGGGAGCTATAACATTTTCTGTTATGTAGGCAGCATATGGTTTTTTGGAGACTGCGGCGATCACTTCCCCGGCCAGCGCCATTCCTAGATTGGAATATTGAAAATAGGTTTGGGCAGGATACAATTCTTCCTGATCGGAGAGTTTTTTTATTATTTCTTCCCTGGTAGGGAAGGGAAAATCCGGACCTGTCCAGTAAGGATAGTCGGCTTCCCGGGGAAGTCCGGAGGAATGGGTTAGGATTCCCCTAAGCGTAATAGGAGGGGCATCTGGATATTTGTCGACTATATTGAACCAGGGGAGATAGGTTTTTATGGGTTTATCTAGATCCAGTTTTCCTTGATCGCGGAGCTGTATCACAGCAATACTGGTAAAAAGTTTGGAGATTGAACAGATGCTATATATGGTGTCCGGTGCGGCTTGAGTTTTTTTTGTTATATCTGCATATCCAAATCCTTTGCTCCATAAAAGCTTCTGATCATCAACGATCCCAGCTGATAGACCGGGTATGTCTTTATAAGCGATCTCCGCATCAAGCCAAACCTCTGCCAGCTTTAAGGCCGAATGAATGCGAAAATCTTCATCGAGACTTTGAGAATTCGTGCAGATTGATACCATGAAGATAAACAATACAAACAGAATAAAGGGTTTTTTCATCAAGGGACTCCTTTTGAAGGAAACAGGGGACATTCATAATCGATTCAATTTTAACATAGTGTGGAATGCTGTCAAATTACTGTATTTTTTATTAGGATTTTATATTTTATTGGTGGATTGACTGGAATTTTGTTTTCATGTACATTTCATTGTTATTGCAGTAAAAATGAAGCCTGGGCAAATGCTGATCGAAACAGCCTAAAAATCGTCGAATAAAGCTGTTTTTTTATTTATTCAATAATAGTATATTTTAAGTCCTTTGATAAGATTAAAAGAAATTTTACAAGGAGAATGAAAATTTTGTCCATTTTATATCAAAAAACAGTCAGGAATTTGGTTTTGATTTTTACTCTTTTTAGTTTTATCTTGATCCCTGCATGTCGAAAAACTCAAACCCAGGCTAATTTTATTTTAATCACTTTAGATACCCAGCGAGCAGATCATATCGGTGCTTATAATCCTGACCTGGATCTTTCTCCCAACATAGACAGCCTGGCCCGGAAAGGCATTCTTTTCGAAAATTGCTTTAGCCCTATTCCCATCACTCTGCCTGCTCACGCGATCATTTATTATTCGCAAATGCCTCATGATCTTCAACTTTACAATAACGGCCAAATTCTGGAAAAGGATGATGAGCGGACGTCATTCGCAAGTCTATTTCAGGAAAAAGGTTATGCCACCGGAGCTTTTATATCTTTAGGAGTGCTTAAGGACAAATTTGGGCTGAATGAAGGTTTTGATGTATATGAAGCATATTTCCCTGCAGGAGAATTTTATTTTAATGCTGAGGAAGTCAACAGTAAAGTGTTTCCCTGGTTGGATAAGGTCAGAGAAAATAATTTTTTTGCCTGGGTGCACTATTCCGACCCGCATGCTCCCTACCACCCGCCGGATATGACACCTGAGATACGGGTGTTTTTAAATGAAGATTTAATCGGTGAATGCCAGCTGAATAAAAGGATCCATCAGATAGGCTGCCGTCTGAATCCTGGGCGCAGCCGGATCAAGTTACAGATGCAGTATGATCCCTCCGAAATAGCAGATTTAAGTCATCCTGCTTTTATTGACAAATTCGACATCTCAAGGATTCAGGATAAAAGTCCTATTGAGTATGAATTGCGCTCAGGTTTGATACGGGAAGAAAGTGACCGGATAGATATCATTAAGAATACCGCTTTTCTGGATGTTTTAAATCCCGGTGAAGCTTGTGATGTTGAGGTTTCTATAAGGGGAAGAATAGTCAGGAAAAAGAGCGTAAATAAAAAATATTACGAAGCAGAAGTTAAGTTTATGGACAGGCAGCTAGGATCATTGATCGAGAAATTAAAGGAACTTCAATTATTCGATAAAACTTATATTTTGATGGTTGGAGATCATGGAGAGGGATTGGGAGAATACATAAATTCTTCCGGAGGAGGAGATTTCGGTCATGTAAACTTCCTGTATAAAGCCTATACCCATGTCCCTTTTATCATCTATAA
The DNA here is from genome assembly GCA_964557845.1 of uncultured Eubacteriales bacterium. GTDB lineage: Bacteria > Acidobacteriota > Aminicenantia > Aminicenantales > Aminicenantaceae > CAZLBV01. The sequence goes on from CAZLBV010000263.1 coordinate 4,499, forward strand.
TCCTTTTGAAAATGAAAAAGCGGAAAGGATTGTGGAGCCGGTTTCTTTGCTGGATGTCGCTCCCACCATTATGGGGATGATGGGATTTGAGCAGCCGCCCCATTTTCAGGGAAGGGATTTATTCAGTGTTAAAAAAGATATGGATCACCAACTATTTCTCCAGACCCATACCCCGCAAGCGGAAAAAGACATGTTTGCATTTTTACGCTATCCATGGCATCTCATTTTTATCCCGGAGCTGCGGGAATTTGAGTTATTTGATCTGGAGAAAGATCTAGCAGAAACTAATGATATTTTTAATGAGAATGATCTTTCAGAAGAGATAGTCAATCTCCAGAGAGAATTAGTGTCTAAGGCCCGGAAAATTCTGGATGACAAAAAACCAATGAAAACGGATGAAAAATCCGAGGAGATGCTGAGGGCTTTGGGTTATATCAAATAATCCGGCGGAATCAGAATTCTGTAGTCATTCAGAATAGTTATCAGATCGAAGCTTGTCATATATCTTTTAAAGATATTTCATATCAGTTATTGTATATAATAGTTATTGTTCTGAGAGGATTGAAACATCTGAAAGAGATAAGTGATGGAAATACCAATTCTTAGAGAGGTGATCATTGTCCTAGCGGCAGCGATCATCATCTTCTATCTAAGTCACAAATTAAGATTACCCGCTGTCACAGGTTTCATCTTGACCGGCATTCTGATCGGGCCCGGCGGACTTAGTCTTATTCAGGATACCAACAGCATTAATGTCCTGGCCGAGATCGGGGTGGCCATGCTCCTTTTCACTATTGGCCTCGAGATTTCTTTTGAGAAGCTGGAGAACTTAAAAAAATATTTTTGGCTGGGTGGAGGACTTCAAGTATTCATAACGTCAATTCTCGTTATCGGAGTGCTGCAGTGGTTTAATTTCTCCCTATCTGAATTGATCGTTTATGGTTTTTTGATTTCACTCAGCAGTACTGCCCTTGTATTAAAGATCTATTCAGACTCAAACCACCTTGAATCACCACAGGGCAATATTTCTCTTGGTATTCTTCTTTTCCAAGACATAAGTCTTGTTCCGATGATCGTCATCACCCAATTTCTTGGTCAAGCCGGAACTCGTTCCTTAATCACAGTGTTGGTAAGATTTTTCTTTAGCGTCCTGGCTCTGGGAATTGTGTTCATTATTGCAAGATATTTAATGCCGAGGATTTTGTATCAAATGGTTAAGACCAGGGTCAGAGAAATTTTTCTGATCACCAGCTTATTTCTGTGTTTTGGTATGGTTTTTTTAACCTCGTCGCTTGGATTATCTTTGGCATTAGGGGCTTTTTTGGCTGGTATCATCATCTCTGAATCAGAGTATAGCTATCAGGTTACAGCTGAAATTATGCCTTTTAAAGATCTTTTCA
>CAZLBV010000264.1:0-2706 GCA_964557845.1 uncultured Eubacteriales bacterium
GTCTCGTCGGCCCCGCCAGATAAGATTCCCTGTTCTTAATTCAAGCAAGTTGTTTTATGTTTTATCTTTTTAAGATATTTCAAATCTTCTTTATCGATAGCCTGGCCCGCTGAGTTTCTCGGTGTCCATTTTCAGATAAAAGAGATTTTAATTCCCTGCTTTTTGCTTCCATCATGGAAAACCTTTGGTTAAGGCTAAGAGACAACAAATAATTAAGTTCAAAGTCCCTCTCTTTTTGGATATCGTCACTTTCAAGAATAAGAATTCCCTTCCCCTTGTGATGTCGGCCGCATTTCATACATTAATTTTATCAGATTTGTACCATGACCAATGGCTTCCTTATCTGATTTTTTATCCTGAGAAGGAAGTATTATCACTATCATGGTTGATTTCAATCCCAATCCATTTGATAATGAAAGAGGGAAGTCTTGCGCATTCAAAATCAAGACTAAAAGAAAAAATCAATATTCTATGTTTTTCACGATAAAAGGAGGAGATTATGGATAAAATTTGGGATTTGTTAGATGTTGATTACATTGTTACCAGGATTGTGGCATTTCTTCCGGATCTACTGGCGGCTGTATTCATTTTATTTATATTTTGGTTGGGGTATAGGATTTCCCGGAAGCCGCTCAAAATCATCCTGCAGAAAGCTGGTTTTCATGATAACCTCATCAAGCTCCTGGTGGAGAATATATATAAGTTCGTGGTTTTGTTTTTCAGTATTGTCATGGCTGGAGGACAGATCGGCTTCAATATCGGCGCCCTGCTGGCCGGATTTGGTGTAGCTGGAATTGCCATCGGATTTGCAGCTCAAGATTCTCTGGCCAATTCCATTGCCGGATTTATGATCTTTTGGGACAAACCGTTTGAAGTTGGTGATTGGATCACTGTTGATGACCAATATGGGCAGGCGAGCAGCATAACTCTCCGCAGCACCAGGATCAGAACAGCAAATAACACTTATGTGGTCATCCCTAATAAAAGAGTTATCGATGAAGTTTTGATCAATCATTCCAAACACGGAGCCACACGGATAGAAATTCCTGTGGGGATTGCTTATAAGGAAAACATTCCGGAGGCCAGAGAGGTTATCCTGAAAAAAATGTTAGAGATCGAAGGCATCCTCAAGGATCCGGCCCCGGATGTAGTCGTCTCTCAACTGGGAGCATCCAGTGTGGATATGATTGTGCGTGTGTGGATCGGGGATGCCAAGGATGAAAAGTCGGTATTTTTTAAGGTCATGGAAGAAAGCAAGCTGGCTTTGGATGCGGCCGGGATCGAGATCCCGTATCATCACCTTCAGCTTTTCATAGAGAATATCGAGGACCGGGTCTGGGAGAAGGCACTGCAGTTAAGCCCTCATCCCAACCAGTGATCATTCCTAGCAGCAGTCAATCGGATCCCAGTTTGATTTGCAGTTTCATCTTGACATTCACACCCACTCTTTTTGAGGTTTCGGGAAGTTCGATGATTCGGTCGAATTCCTTTTCAATGACAGCCTTTCCGTCTTTGATCTCGATCGGGAGCTCTACATATTCATTGGCCGGATTGGAAAGCTGGGTGGTTCGGGTGAAGAACCATTCGGCGTTCTGAAGAGGAAATTCAAAGGTTCCCGGGATAGGTAAATTGTAAGCGGTACTGGAGAGCAGGACATAAAAAGCCCGCGCCTTAAGATCGAAATCGCGGGCAGAGCCGCTGAGTTCCAATTCGATTTTCTCATCCATGGCTTTTCCCTCCAGATAAAGCAGATAGGAACGTCCGGACACCAAAGGAGTGGCACTCAAACACCAAACAGGGCCGATGATATCCGGAGGCGCAAAAGGTGCCATGGTGATAGTGCATTCAGGATCGACTATTTGACCATGAAATTTCCCTTTTATATAGACAGCCGGGTCTCCTGGTTTTCGCTTTTGGAAGGCAAGATCTATTTTGCCTTTTAGATGATATGTCATGGTAAAAAAGGACATTTCATCATGAAGGAGTTCAGTATAATACTCTCCCTCTGCATCCCCTCTATAATAGGAACAGGTAGTCATCAAACCCTGGTAGACGTTTTTTCCCAGATCTGTAATAGTACCGAGCATGAAATTGGCGAAACCAATGAGACTGGGAGGTCCTGAGACATCCAGTCCGATGAGATGAATGCAGGTTCCCAGAAACTGGGCGATGCTGAAATCCAACTCCTGTGAGGCTTTTGCATAAGAAAGATTCGTGGCCAGATCTTTCAAACTGGTTACCAGATAATTATTGTATTTGTTGAGCCTATCGCACAACTCATAGTAGCTCATCCAGAGGTAACACCAGTCAGCTTCCTGTTTGCTGCTCTCTAAAACTTCATTTATTTCAGTGGTCCTGTTTTTCGTATCCGCACTGATTTCATTGGCTTTATCCGCGGCTTGTCTCAGTGCCTTTTTTATTTCTTCAGGCAGATCACTGCCGGCCTTTTGAAGAGCGGCATCCAGTTGGTCTGCTGCGGCATCTAGTTGATTTAACAGGCTGTCGGTTTCTTGGAGGGTATTTAAGATCTCGTCTAAGGCAGTAATGATCTCTTCCTTAGTTGAGAAATCAGGATAGGATAAGATCAGCTCTTTAAAATATGAGAATGCGTCTATTTGGGCTTTTCCGATCTGTTTAAGCTCAGTGCCCAGAGGTTTAAGAAACACTGAGCTGCTAACCTCAAATTTTGCCTGCGCCTTTTCAGAT
>CAZLBV010000265.1:0-2613 GCA_964557845.1 uncultured Eubacteriales bacterium
CATATCATGGATAGGCACAACGGGAAGATTAAGCTGAAGCGACTGCCAGGCTCGGCCGTCATTGAAAGAAACAAATACACCGGTTTCTGTTCCGGCATACAGCAATCCCCTGCGCTTCGGGTCCTCTCTTACAACCCGGACAAATGTTTTTTCAGGAAATCCTGAGGAAATTAATTTCCAGGATTCCCCGAAATCCTCTGTTTTGGAGATATAGGGGGAAAAGTCATCCAGCTCATGCCGATCCACTGCCAGAAAAGCCGTGGCTTCATCAAAGGTTGAAGCCTCTATACTGCTTATCAGACTCCATTCCGGCATTTGTTGGGGAGTTATGTTTTTCCAGTTTTCCCCGCCGTCTCTGGTAATATGAACCAGGCCGTCATCAGAACCGACCCAGAGGGTATCGGGATCATGATAGGATTCTGCCAGCGCAAAAATAGTACAGTAATACTCAACACTGGTGTCATCAAAGGTTATCGGGCCTCCGGATTTTTTTTGCTTGGACTTATCATTGGTGGTTAGATCCGGACTTATGACTTCCCAGCTTTGGCCTTCATTGGTGGATCTGAAGAGAACCTGAGCCGCATGGTAGAGAACATTGGAATCAAAACGGGATACCAGAATCGGCGCGGTCCATTGAAACCGGTATTTAAGGTCTCCGGCTCCCCACCCCATTGGATTTTCAGGCCAAGGGGAAATTATTCTCTGCTGCTTGGTGTCGTAGTTCCAGCGGGTGATCAGACCGCCATAGCTTCCGGCATAGACAATATCAGGATTATCATACCTGGGAGCTATATGGCCGCTTTCCCCTCCACCCACTGAATGCCAGTTTTCCCTCTCGATCCCGGCACCAGACGTGCGGCTGGCAATTCTTACAGTAGAGTTATCCTGCTGCGCTCCATAAACCCAATAAGGGAACTGAGTATCGGTGATCACATGATAAAACTGCGCGGTGGGTTGATTATCCTGACCGGTCCAAGACGCTCCGCCGTTTGTGCTGACATTGGCGCCTCCATCGTTGCCGTTTATCATGTACTTGGGATTGGCAGGATTTATCCAAAGATCATGGTTATCCCCGTGGGGAACCCGGATGGAAGAATAGGTTCTGCCTCCATCTGCCGAACAATAAAAACCGGTATTTAGGACATAGACAGTCTCAGGATCCTGGGGATCAGCATAAATGCGGGTGTAATACCAAGCCCTCTGCCTCAGCCTGCGTTCATTGTTCAAAAGGCGCCAGCTCTCACCCCAATCATCAGAACGGAACACACCGCCATCCTTTGCCTCGATGATGGCCCAGATCCGGCCCGGCTTCGCGGCGGAAGCGGCGACTCCGATCTTCCCCAGAATTCCTTGGGGAAGGCCTGGGTTCCGGGATATCTCCTTCCAGCTATCACCTCCATCCATGGATACAAACAGGCCGCTTCCCGGCCCTCCGCTGGTTAAGCTGTAGGGAGTCCTGCCTGCTTCCCAGAAACCGGCATAGATTATCCTGGGATTGCTGGGATCCAGAACAAGATCAATGGCGCCGGCCCGGTCACTCTGATAGAGGATCTTTTCCCAATTTTTACCGCCGTCTTTTGACCGGAAAACTCCCCGTTCCTCGTTGGGGCCGTAGACATGCCCCAGAGCTGCCACATAGATCAGATCGGGATCTTTGGGATGGATCCTGATCCTGGAGATCTGATAGGTATTTGACAGACCCATATGAGTCCATGTTTTCCCCGCATCAGTCGATTTATACACACCGTCGCCATGGGAAACATTTCCGCGTATGGGAGCTTCACCCATACCGGCATACACCACATTGGAATCCCACTCAGAAACAGCCACGGCACCAACCGAACCGGTTTTAAAAAATCCGTCGGATACACTGGTATAATTGAGGCCGCCGTCTTCGGTTTTCCAGACCCCGCCTCCGGTCGCCCCAAAATAATAAGTAAAGGGCTTGCCCTTTACACCAGTAACAGCGGTTACTCTACCGCCTCGAAAAGGACCGATACAGCGCCACTTCATGGCTGAATATAAAAAATCTTCAGACTTAATTTTTTCACCTGACTGCTGACCGAGAACCGGAGACAGTATAAAAAGAGATACGATCAAACCAGCCCAAAAAAACTTATCCCTATGGAACTTAATTTTCATAGACATTCCTCCTTCATTTTTATGCGGATAATAAAAAATCATTTATGGCTCTGAAATAAAAATAATAAAGGATAGTTTATCAAAAGATATTTTCTTGTCAATTAACCGCTTCAGATTTTGTGTGTTCTTTTGGCTCCTGACTCCTTGTTTTTCTCCTATCTTCTAAATTCTGGTTTATGATTTCATAAAAAAGTTGTGCCGCGGGATTGTTGATATTATAATAGCTTCTTTTTAACCTGGATTATTCACGAGTCGAGGGTGGTTCAGGTTAATTGAATAAGGAGGGAAAATCCGGATGAACAATATCGAAAACTTAAAAAAAACCGCCGCAAAATTACGGATCCATTCCTTGAAAATGACTACCAAGGCAAAATCAGGGCATCCCACGACCTGTTTATCTGCCGCCGAAATCATGTCTTGTCTTTTTTTTCATGAGATGAAATATAACATCATGGACCCCAATGACTGGGG
>CAZLBV010000266.1:0-30755 GCA_964557845.1 uncultured Eubacteriales bacterium
ATACCGGATTATGATGAAAAACTGGCTGGAAAACGTGACAAATCTTGACCTTTTTCAGGACATAGTCACTGAGCTATTAGTAAAAAACAATAAAATATACGGTGTAAAAACCATTGAGGGAAACAGGATCAAAGCGAGGGCAGTCATACTAACACCAGGCACTTTTTTAAACGGACTCATACATATCGGACTTCACAACTATCAAGCAGGACGGGCTAATGAACCAGCATCCAGAGAATTAAGTGAAAGCTTAGAAAAGAACAAAATAGCATTAATTCGGTTGAAAACAGGAACACCGATGAGAATCCATAAAGATACAATTGATTGGGCTCATTTCCAACCTCAACCTGGAGACGAAAATCCTGTCCCGTTTTCTTTTCGAACTCATAAGCGACTATCCAATAAAATCATATGTTATATCGGTCATACTAACCAGGAAACCCATTCGATCATTCAAAAAAATCTAAAATATTCACCTCTATTCAGTGGGAATATTACAGGAATAGGCCCCAGGTATTGCCCATCGATCGAAGATAAAGTCGTTAAATTTCCGCATAGACAACGGCATCAATTTTATCTGGAGCCGGAGGGTTTAAACACTGCAGAAGTGTATGTAAACGGCTTATCCTCCAGCCTGCCTCTGGAGGTTCAGAAAAAATTCATAAGATCCATTCCCGGACTTGAGCACAGCCGATTTTTAAGGCCTGCCTATGGGATAGAATATGATGCAGCTGCGCCTACTCAACTTCTTCCTACCCTTGAACTTAAAACCATTGAAAATTTATACCTGGCTGGCCAGATCAATGGGACTTCAGGTTATGAGGAAGCAGCAGCTCAAGGAATAATTGCCGGCATCAATGCCGCCTTAAAAATAAAAATGGAAAAACCATTTATCATCCGAAGAGATGAAGCCTATATAGGAGTTTTGATCGATGACCTTGTTTCAAAAGGAATTGAGGAGCCCTATAGATTATTTACATCCAGGGCTGAATATAGGCTCAATCTCAGAATGGATAATGCCGATCAGCGTCTCATGCCCCATGGATACAGGATGGGCCTCATCGATAAAACTGTATATGATGAGTATATAAAAAAATTAAAAAAGATTGAACGAACCATCCACATATTGGAAACAGTTAAAATGAAATACGGGGAAAAAGATAAAATATCCTTAAAAAGTCTTTTAAAAAAACCTGAAGTGAAATTTAAAAATATGTTAGAATATACCAAATTTGAAGACGATTTGAATGAAGAAGAAATACGTTATATCGAATCAGAGATCAAATATGAAGGATATATCCAAAAGCAACAGAAAGAGATAGCCCGAATTTTAAAAATAGATAGAGAAAAAATTCCGGCTTGGATAGATTTTAATACAGTCCCTGGGTTTTCCAGAGAAGTAGTAGAAAAATTGAAAAAATTCAATCCTAAAACCATAGAGGAGGCCAAAAAAATCCCTGGAATTACACCTGCAGCAATCATGAATCTTCATGTCTATATTCAAATAAAAAAGAAAGAAAGAAAGAAAAGCTAATGCGAATAAAAACAATAAAAAGAGCTCTGAATAAATTAAAAACGTTCCACGTGGAACACATAAAAAATGGGTAAAATAATTGCAATCGCCAATCAAAAGGGAGGAGTGGGAAAGACGACTACTGCTATCAACTTAGCGGCTGCCTTGACCCTTCATAATAATCGTGTGCTTGTTATTGATTTCGACCCGCAGGGAATGGCCACAGCCGGCCTGGGTTTCGAAAAAGAAGATAAAAAGGGGATCTATCCAGCATTGATGAATGGATTTTATATAATGGATTATATCAAATCAACCGAAATCAATAACATGTATATCTGTCCCTGTTCTCCCGAATTGTCTGGTTTTGAAGCTGAAATACATAATCAGGACAATCGAGAAATTAAATTAAAAAATGCCCTCGAAAGGATAAAAAAATATTTCAATTTTATTCTTATTGATTGTCCACCCTCTCTTGGTTTTTTGACTTTAAACGCCCTAACTGCAGCTGATTCTGTGCTTATCCCTGTGCAAACTGAATTTTTCTGTATGGAAGGGATGCCTGAACTCTTTAGGACTCTGGATGAAGTCAGAAAATATCTTAATCCCTCCTTAAAAATCGAAGGGATTATACTGACCATGTTTGATGAACGCACCAATCTTTCCAAACAAGTTGCCGAAGAACTAAGGACTTCTTTGAAAGGTGTAGTTTATGAGATTATCATTCCTAGAACTGTTAAATTAGCCGAAGCCCCCAGCTTTGGAAAATCAATTATTTCCTATGATATAAAATCTAAAGGGGCTCAGGCCTATCTTGAGCTTGCAACGGAGTTACTGAACAAATGAAAAAGAAAGCACTCGGAAAAGGTTTAAAAGCTTTTATTCCTGAAGAATACGGAATTCTTAAAGATGACCGTTTCCTCGAACTTGAAATCGAATTATTGAGGCCAAATCCTTATCAGCCAAGAACCGCTTTTGATGAGCGGGCTCTTGCAGAATTATCTAAATCTATTCAAGAGACCGGGATCCTACAACCTGTAATTGTTGTCCCTGCAAAAGACTATTATCACATAATTGTCGGTGAAAGAAGATGGAGAGCAGCCCAGAAAGCCGGTTTAAAAAAAATTCCAGCCATTATCCGAAATATGACAAAAGAACAGCAATATGAAGCATCTCTTATAGAAAACCTACAGAGAGAGGATTTAAACCCACTCGAAATTGGACACGCCTATCAAAAAATGATGGATGATTTAAATTACACTCAGCAGGAAATTGCAGATAAAGTTGGAAAAGACCGGGCGTCTGTTGCCAATTATGTTCGTTTGCTCAAACTGCCCAAAGAGATTCAGAAAATGCTTAATGATCAAAGATTAAGTATGGGACATGCTCGAGCCTTGATTACTCTTGAAGATAAGAATCTTCAATTAGCCTGCGCACATCAGATTTTAAAAAAGAACTTGACTGTAAGAAAGGTAGAAAAAATTATCCAGCAAATCCGGAATAAACCAGAAATAGACCGCCACTCAGAACCCCAGATCGATCCAAATCTTTTTGAACTTCAAGAGAATCTTTTGAAACTCCTGGGATCCAAGGTCTCTATTTCTGGCGATCAAAATAAAGGAGTAATTAAAATTTATTATCATACTCTTAATGAATTAAACTCAATCTATGACAAAATAAAAGGAGTCAAAAAATGAAGGAAAAACACAGAGAGATCATTAACGAGGATAAAATCACCGGTTTTTTTGACAAGGAGACCCAAATACGGGGAGATTTATCCTTTAAAGGGTCTTTCCGCATTGATGGGCAATTTAAAGGAAAAATTAGCTCGGATTCTATCCTTATAATTGGAGAAAATGGAAAAGTAGAAGCAGATATCAAGATAGGTTTGATAATTATCGAAGGAGAGGTCAAAGGAAATATTCAGGCCTCTGAAAAAGTGGAGATACACAATAATGGAAAAGTTATCGGCACCTTAATCACCCCAAAACTTGCCGTTGAAGAAGGAGCTTATCTAGAAGCCAATTGTCAAACAGCTGATAAACCTATGAACACGATTTCTTCAAAAATAAAATTGGAAAAACCAGAGAAATCAGAAAAAACCGATAACCCAGAGGAAATAACCGGTAAACCATCTTGAGATCAGCAATCGGTATTATTCCTGCCCGGTATGGATCCAGGAGATTTCCAGGGAAACCCTTGGCAAAAATATTGGGAAAACCAATGATACAATGGGTCTATGAACGAGCTGCATCCTCTTCTGCTTTAAAAAAAATTATTATCGCAACAGATGATAATAGGATTGTTGATGCTGCCCGTTTATTCGATGCTGAAACCATCTTGACTTCCTGCGTCCATACTTCTGGTACCGACCGTGTGGCCGAGATCGCAAAAAAATTGATAGATCCCCTGATCATAAATATTCAGGGAGATGAACCTCTGATAAGAGGGGAAATGATTACAGCTCTCGTAGAGGCACTCCAGGACAATTCCGTGTCTATGTCAACTTTGGCGATGAAGAGCCGGGATGAAGGTTTGCTCAAGGATGAAAATACCGTTAAGGTTATTTTCGATAGAGAAGGATATGCCCTTTATTTTTCCAGATCGCCAATTCCTTATAACTCGCCTCAATTTTGGATCCATATCGGTATCTATGGCTACCAAAGAGAATTTCTGCTTGATTTTGCTGAGCTACAACCAACATATTTAGAAAATATTGAAAACCTGGAACAACTTCGTGCTCTTGAATATGGATATAAAATTAAGATTATAGAATCAAATTATTCAACAGTAAGTGTCGATGTACCTGAAGATATATCCAAGATCGAGAGTCTACTTAACAAGGAAGGATATGCCTAAATTTATATTTATAACCGGCGGAGTACTTTCTGCATTGGGAAAAGGCATCGCGGCCGCCTCAATCGGTATGCTGCTTGAAAGCCACGGCTATAAGATCACCATTGAAAAATTCGACCCCTATTTAAACATCGATCCCGGCACTATGAGTCCATTTCAACATGGAGAAGTTTATGTCACAGATGATGGGGCAGAAACAGACTTAGATTTAGGGCATTATGAAAGATTTACATCAACCCGTACCACCCAAGCACATAACTGGACGGCAGGGAAAATATATGATTTAATACTAAAAAAAGAACGGCGGGGAGATTATTTGGGAAAGACTGTTCAGGTGATTCCCCATGTAACTAATGAAATAAAAAAGGCTTTTTATTCTGCGGCAGATAATAATGACATTGTTATAGTCGAGATCGGCGGAACCGTCGGTGATATTGAAGGCCTGCCTTTTCTCGAATCCATTCGACAGATGCGTCTCTCCCTCGGCCCTGAAAATACTTTATTTGTCCATCTCACGCTCGTTCCCTTTATAAATACCTCTGGAGAATTGAAAACAAAACCGACCCAGCACAGCGTCCGAGAATTGAGGGCCATCGGAATACAGCCGGATATTATCCTCTGCCGCTCCGATCGCAAATTGGATGATCATATCAAAGCTAAGATATCCCTATTTACCAATGTTCCGTTAGAAGCGGTAATAACTGCTCAAGACGTAGAAAATATCTATGAGATCCCTCTCGGCTTTGCCCGGGAAAATTTGGATAATATCATACTAAAAAAACTTAATCTTCCGCCTAAAAAAAGAAATCTATCCCGCTGGAAAAAAATGGTTGAAGCCATGAAAAATCCAAAGGATGAAGTGCGCATAGCCCTGGTTGGTAAGTATGCGGGATTCCAGGATTCTTATTTAAGCCTTAAACAAGCTCTTATTCATGCCGGTACCTATCACAATCTTAGAATTATTTTTAATTGGATAGAAGCAGAGGATCTGGACGGAACCGATCCTGAGAAAGTATTAAAGGATGCAGAAGGAATTCTTGTTCCTGGAGGTTTTGGCATACGAGGCATTGAAGGCAAGGTCAAAGCGATCCAATATGCCAGAACAAACCTAGTTCCCTTTTTCGGAATTTGTCTTGGCATGCAGTGTGCTTCCATCGAATTTGCTCGGAATGTCGCTGGTCTAAAAAATGCCAATAGTACAGAATTCGATCCACATACTCCCCATAAAATTTTCTTTATGTGGCGGGAACTGAAGGGAATCACTGATATAGGCGGAACGATGCGTTTAGGGGAATATCTCTGCCAGGTTAAGAAAGAAAGTGTTGCAGAAAAAGCCTATCAGAAAATCAAAATATACGAACGTCACCGCCATCGCTATGAATTCAATCCCGAATATGAAGATAGATTAAAAAAAGCCGGACTGATTATTTCAGGAAAAAATCCAGAAAATAACCTGGTCGAGATCATTGAACTGAGGGATCATCCATGGTTTTTAGGGTGTCAATTTCATCCTGAATTTAAATCCAAACCATTAAAACCTCACCCCCTGTTTACAGCTTTTATTGGAGCAAGCTATGCCCATCGAAATAAAAAAAATTCGAATTAACAATAAGGTTGAAATCGGAGGCCCCCACTGTTTTTTCCTTATTGCCGGTCCTTGTGTTATCGAATCTGAAAAACATGCTTTCTTTATGGCAGAAAAAATCAAAGAAATTTGCTCCGACGCTGAAATTCCTTACATATTTAAAGCCTCCTTTGATAAAGCCAACCGCTCTTCGCTGCATTCTTACCGGGGACCTGGATTGGAAGCCGGACTTACTATTCTCAACCGAATAAAATCTGAATTAGATATACCGGTGCTCTCTGATGTACACGAAACCAATCAAATCGCAAGAGCTGCTGAAATTCTTGACGTTATTCAGATCCCAGCTTTTCTCTGTCGTCAAACGGATCTGATTCTGGAAGCGTCGAAAACTAATAAGGTGCTCAATATAAAAAAAGGACAATTCATGGCCCCCCATGATATGAAAAATGTCGTTGATAAAATCCTCTCCACTGGTAATGACAAGATCATTCTAACAGAACGGGGTACATCTTTTGGTTACAACAATCTTATTTTTGATATCCGGTCTATCCCTATCATGCAAAATTTTGGCTTTCCTGTGGTTATAGATGCTACTCACAGTGTACAAAAACCTGGCGGCCGGGGTGATTCTTCCGGTGGAAATTCCGAGTTTATTTCTCACATTGCTAGAGCAGGCATAAGTGCAGGGGCCGACGGCCTTTTTCTGGAAGTACACGATAATCCTCCCCAAGCCTTATCTGATGGACCTAACTCATTTATTCTAAAAGAATTACCTTCTTTTATCTCGGCTCTTCTCCGGATAAAAAAAGTATTCGATCCTGAATATAAATCTATATAATAAATTAAGGATGCTTAATAAAATGAAAAATACAGAGGTCATTGAGATCGGAAAAGAAGTGCTGAATATCGAAGCTGAAGCCTTAAAGTCATTAGCGTCACAAATAGATGATAATTTTGCCATAGCGGTTGATCTTCTGGCTTCAACTAAATCAAGAGTCATTATTACAGGAATGGGAAAATCAGGATTGATCGGCCGGAAGATCGCGGCTACTTTATCCAGCTGCGGGACACCTTCTATTTTTATCCATACCGCAGACGCCGGACACGGCGATCTAGGTATGATAGTCGAGGGTGATGTAATGGTCGTCATTTCCTACAGCGGTAACACCAAAGAGGTCATCGATCTTCTTCATTTTGTCAAAAGAACCGGGATCAAGCTGATCGGTATTACCGGAAATAAAAATTCAAAATTGGCAAAATACAGTGATATCGTACTGGATGCCAGCGTTGAGCGTGAGGCTGAGCCAAGCGGCTTAGTACCAACTGCAAGCTCAACTGCTGCCCTCGCCTTAGGCGATGCTCTGGCTATTTCCTTGATGAAATTAAAAGGATTCGGAGAACAAGAATTCGCCTTTGTCCACCCGAAAGGCCAAGCAGGAAAAAGGCTCCTCAAAGTTGAAAGTCTCATGCACAGAGGAGAACAGGTCCCCACAGTTTATATGGATACTCCTATGTCTACTGTAATTGATGTGATCTCACAGAAAAAAATGGGGATGACATGTGTCGTTGATAAGGAAGGAGTTCTTGTCGGTATTATCACAGATGGAGATTTAAGAAGAAATCTTCAAAAGCACAGGAATAGTCTTTTTCAAAAAACGGCTGCCGACTGCATGACCATTGAGCCTGTTACCATTACTAAAAATGACCTCGCCACCAGCGCCTTGAACATAATGGAAGAAAATAAGATCACCTCCTTGATCGTCAAAAATAAATACGGTCAGATCGAAGGCCTTATCCATCTTCACGATCTCTGGAGAACGGAAATGTTATGATGGACACTAAAAAAAGAGCACAGGCAATAAAAATGATCCTTATGGATGTGGACGGAACCCTTACAGATGGGAGTATTATGGTTTTTCATGACGGAAGTGAGTTGAAATCATATCATGTCCGTGATGGCCTGGGAATAATGCTGGCCGATCTAGCAGAAATAAAGACAGGCATCATTACTGGAAAGACCAGTCCGGCTCTAATAAAACGGGCTGAGAGATTGAGGATCAAAGAGCTTCATCAGGGGATTCTGAATAAAAAGAAAATTTTGTTTGAGATCCAGAAAAGACACAAACTCGATTTGAAAGAAATCGCATATATTGGGGATGATCTTAGCGATATAGAAGTATTAAAAGCGGTCGGATTGGCAGGTTCGGTCGCCGACGGCCATCCTGATGTTAAAGAAGTCTGTCACTTTATATGCACCCTTCCTGGTGGAAAAGGTGCAGTCCGTGAATTTATAGAATATATCCTGCGGGCGCAGGATAAATGGGATCTTATTGAAAAAAAATTAGAAAAAATAATGGCAGAAAAAAGCCATACCTGATAATTCTTCATCCGAATATTAAAATGGGAGGAACAATGAAATTAAAACCAGAAATATTTAGACAATATGATATACGCGGCATAGAAAACAAGGAACTGACCATTGAGAGTGTCACGACCTTAGGTAAAGGAATCGGCACTTATTATCGCAGAAATGACTGCTGCCAGGTGGCCTTAGGACAAGACTGTCGCCTTAGTTCTCCAAAATTTGCCGAGGCCTTATCAAACGGATTGCGTTCAACCGGATGCGATGTTATTGACATCGGCACTGTTCCTACTCCAGTCTTATACTTTACGGTCTATACAAAGAAAATCGATAGCGGTGTAATGATCACCGGATCTCATAATCCACCTGAATATAACGGTTTCAAAATGATGATGGGTAAAGAAACACTTTACGGTGAAGCTATCCAAGAAATTTATCATATCATCAATGCCGATGATTTCTTAAAAGAGAATCAAGGAACATATTCAACCCTCTCGATCATTCCAGAATACCAAGAATATGTCATAAAAAACATTGAGCTTAAAAAACCTCTAAAAATTGTTATCGATGCCGGCAATGGAACCGGTGGAGCTGTAGCGGTTCCAATCTTTAAGCAATTAGGATGTGAAGTCATTGAGCTCTACTGTGAGATGGATGGAAATTTCCCCAATCACCACCCTGATCCTACTATTCCTGAAGCCTTGTCAGAATTGATCCAGACAGTACGTGGAACAGACGCAGATCTGGGGATCGCCTATGATGGAGATGCTGATCGAATCGGTGTAATCGACGATAGGGGTGATATCATATGGGGGGACAAATTAATGATCCTTCTGGCTAGAGATATTCTTCCAAAATACCCTGGTGCTCCGATCATATCTGAGGTCAAAGCCTCCCAGCTTCTCTACTCTGAAATCGAAAAACTGGGCGGCCGTCCGATCATGTGGAAGACCGGACATTCATTGATCAAAAAAAAGATTCACGAAGAAAATGCTGTTTTGGCCGGGGAAATGAGCGGACATATATTCTTTAACGACAGGTTTTTCGGCTTTGATGATGCCATTTATTCATCGGCACGAGTAGCTGAGATCGTTTCCAAATCAGATAAAAAACTACATTCTCTCTTTGGTGATCTTCCAGAAATGTACAATACTCCGGAAATCCGGGTCGAATCATCTGATGAAGAAAAGTTTAAGATCGTTGAAAAAGTAAAAGAAGAACTAGCTAAAAAATATCCTATCATAGATATCGATGGCGTCCGGGCTAATTTTCCCCATGGATGGGCTCTAGTACGCGCCTCCAATACCCAGGGAGTCCTGGTACTGAGGTTTGAGGCGGACTCCCAGGAGCATTTAAACGCTATCCAGAATGAAGTCGAAGGCGTCATTGAAAAGGTTAAAAAACAATTCGTTTAATAGTACCATTGGCATTTTTTATGAATAATTCAGGATATTAGATAGGTGATTAATATGGATATTAGAGCCGTCATTATGGCAGGAGGCACAGGTACTCGCTTCTGGCCTCTCAGCCGGAAAAAACGTCCCAAACAATTTCTTCCCATAATTTCCAAATTGAGTATGATCGAGGAAACGGTTCAGCGTCTCTTACCTCGCATCCCTCCTTCCAAGATCTATACCATTGCCAACCGGGAACAAACCGAGTTGATTCGTACATTCCTTAGGGAGATTCCTGAAAATAATTTACTTGTGGAACCCTTGGGAAAAAATACGGCTCCCTGTCTGACTTTAGCCAGCGCAGTCATTTATGCAGATAATCCTGATGCTGTTATTGCCGTGCTCCCAGCCGATCATCTGATCAAAGACCCAAGCTCATTTCTGGAAACACTTCTAGCAGGCGCTGAGGCCGCTTATTCTCAAGAACATTTGATAACATTCGGTATTCCTCCTGATTATCCCGCGACTGGATACGGATATATCTGTTTTTCCCGGAAAAACAGCGTAAATTTTAATGGTAAAACCTTTTTCCCTGTGCTTGAGTTCAAAGAAAAACCAAACCTGGACCAAGCAAAAAAATTTTTGAAATCCGGTAATTATTTCTGGAATTCCGGAATGTTCTTATGGAAAGCAGATGTATTTTCACAGAAACTCAAAGAGGCAGCATTATCCTTTTATGATTCCTGGCGTGATATTCTCAATGCGCTTGAACAAAAAAGACCCACAGATATCATAAATATCTATAATAAAATGCCGGCCATCTCCATTGATTATGCCTTAATGGAAAAAGCTTCGAATGTTCTTATGGCCGGAGGATATTTTGGTTGGTCTGACGTTGGATCATGGTCTTCTCTTTTGGAAATTTGGGCTAAAGATGAAGGCGGCAATACCATAAAAGGAGACGCCATCCAGCTTGATTCACAAGGCTGCCTCTGTTACAATCCGGAAAAGTTTACCGCGCTGGTAGGGGTGAAAGATATTATTGTCGTCAACACAGAAGATGCGCTGCTTATCTGCCGGAAAGATCTGGATCAAAAAGTTAAAGACATCGTTCAAAAAATTCAGAAACTTAAAAAAGAAGAGCTTTTGTGACCTAGCGTCTTGATCGACTAAATTTACATTAAAGCGACAGATGTCACCAAAAAAGGTCGGTTTATTTTGGCATTTTCAACTTCTCCGCTTATTTCTCAGGCATATATTTTGCTAGATATTAAATGTTGATCCTATGATCTAATTTTTAAAATTCTAAAAAAAAGGATATAAAAATGAATAAACTTTTAAGCTCAGAAAAATCTACTGATTCACGGTTAAAAACATTTCTAATAATTTTCGTTTTTTTTCTCAGCTTGTCGAATGTCAGTGCTCAATCACTCTTTCAGTTCAGCATAAACGGTCAGCTTGCCTTCCCCCAGGATGAGTTTAAAAAAAATGCTGCTGACCTTGGCGGAGGTTTCGGCTTTGATTTTATCTACGACCCACAATCCCTTCCTTTTGGTTTTGGAGCTTCTCTGGGATTTATTTTTTACGGATATGAATCCTACCGGGAAATCATCTCTACCAGCACCGCAGCCTTTGAAGCCGATGTGTCCACGACCAACAGTATTTTCACCGGACATCTAATGTTTCGTTTCCAACCCTACCACGGGAGGATCCGTCCCTATATCGAGGGCTTATTGGGAATAAATTACCTTACCACCGACACAAAAATCGATGAGGTCGGTTGGGGAGATGACGGTATCCATACCCATAATTTTGATGATGCCGCCTTCAGTTATGGAGGAGGGATCGGGATATTATACCGGATCGTAGAAAAACCTTTTAATCCTGCACAGCCAAGAAACAACCGAAAACTATGGGCTATGCTTATTGATATTAAGCTACGGTATATCTTAGGCGGTGAAGCCGAATATTTGAATGAAGGCTCGATCTATAGAGAAAACGGTGACTTATTTTATGATGTGAAAATGTCCAGAACCGATATGCTCACTCTGAATATCGGGATTACCTTTAATTTTTAGCCTTAATTCTTTCTCCTTTAAGAATCACTTATAAATCAATACATTCATCTTATGTATGTTGTTTACATTGACAATCCGGTTGTCATAAGGTATAAGCTATTTTTAGATTTACCTCTGATGTGATTTTAAACCTGGATTATTTAATAATCGAGGGGCCAGAGCGAAACGGATTCCCGATATAAGGTTCTCTGCACATGGCAACAAATTATTCCATCGAGACCATTAACAAATTAAAGCAGCTTTATAAGCAGCTTAATATACTCCGTCCGCGCCGCAGCCGGAGGTATGATGCCGGGGATGAAATGATAATCGATGTTACTGGTGTTTTCCCTGCTCATCAAGCCCGGATCAAAATAAAGATCGAGGACTATATCGGAGGAGGATACGCCGGCCAGGTTTACCGCATATCTGTTTTAAATATCGAAACCTCGGATAAACCCTTAGAAGGTATTCATCCCGGCGGGGTTTATGCCATAAAAATACTATTACCAGTATCTGGATTCGCTCGATTCTTCCGTAATTTTATCTACTGGCTGGCCTTTCAAGGGCCTTTTTCTTTACAGGTAAATCCTGCTGCCGTGAGAGCAGGGGCCCTCTGGCAGAAAATTATCCGGCGCGGAGCTAAAATCCGCTTTGGTAACGAAAATACCGTAGTTGACAATTTAGCCACTTTCGTGGATCCGGTCCTCGGAAGTTGTGGTGAGATCAGTGAATGGATAGAAGGCAGGATGTGGCGGTTTGAAGTGGACGATAATCTTGATGCCCGACGACAATGGGATCCTGGAGATACTGACAATAACCTTGGATCGCCCGAGTACCGCGCTAAAAAGGAATTTATGGAAAAAATGGTCAACCTCTTACATGACATGGGGGCCCATGAACTCGCCCGTCAGTATGAGTGGTGGACCTGCAAAAGCCAGCCCAACGCCTTAAAACGAACCAAATTCAACAGCGATCCCAGAGCCGGGCACGTCGCTGTGGATTTCAGGGCCGGGCTCGCTCTTCTTCCTTTTCTGCCCATGTGCCCGGCTGACTTCTGGCTCATACTAAAAGGAATTGCAAGGGGAAGTCTGGTCCAGTTTGACCGTGGAGATCTAAACCGGCTTAAAGATTTCATCAAAAATCACCAAAAAGAGTTCCAGGATATGGAAACCGCTGTAGAAGAGCTAACCGAAAAAGAAACTCAATACAGAAATTCCCTGCCTGATGTTTCACACCATCATATTAAACTGCTCTACAGTAAAAAACTATGGTCGGAAATACTCAATCGCAGCATAGAGAGTTGGAAGATAAAAAATAATATAGATCAAAAGACCTACAAAAACCTTAAGGAAAACAGCTTTAAAGCCGTAAGGTATTATCTTCTTGGTTTGTTTCCTCTTTTAGGGTCAAAATTGCGAAAATTGTTTGGCAACGGACTTTTCCGCCGGCATTATCGTCAAATCTTCACTAAATGGACCTACTTCCGCAAGGCAGTCAGAGCCCATATTTTAGAAAAACTCATAAGGTGGCACCGGGCCGGCCGGATATCTTCAGACAGGACCGAACTGCTGGCCGAACATCAAATCAGGTATTTTTTCCATCTTCCCCTCTCTCTTCTTCCTGCAAAACTGCATCGTTTTTTATCCGACCGTAAACAGTTCCTGAAATCTCTGGATAATGTATTCCGCCGCCCCATCCGGCTTTATTTCCGGGCTGAAGAACGCGAACAGTGGATGCGCGATATGGTCGCTCAAGGCCGAACAAAAGGAATGCTGACCGATGAGGAGGCGGACCGTATCAACGCCCAGATCAAAGAACCTTTTATTCAAAAATACCTTAAAAGCTTGGCTGTTCATGTGTGCACGCTCCCTGTGACTCAGATCATTTCTGTTCTGGTTGCCATCATTTATGTAAGGCTGCATCCTGAGCTTTCCTGGCAGGAGGCCTCTATTCATGCCGGGATTATCCTCGGTCTTTTTCAGGTTACGCCCATTTCTCCGGGATCACTGGTTCGGGGGCTTTATGTTACCTTTCTCGTCATAAGAGAAAAAAATTTCAAGGATTATAACATCGCCTTTTCTCTCAGTTATTTTAAATATATAGGATACCTGGCCTTTCCCATTCAGATGGCCTATCGTTTTCCTGATATCGCCCGTTTCATGGCCGGACATTGGGCCACCAATGCTGTGCATATCGTTCCGGTATTCGGGGAAAGGGGCGCACTTCTTGAACATGCGGTCTTTGATCTTTTTTACAACTATCCCCTAACCATACGACACCGTATGCAGCTGCGCAAAGAAAAAAGACAGTCGCTCAAACCCAGGAGTTGGCATGTATTCCTGATTATACCCGCATCGCTGCTGCTTATGATTTTGCTCGATCTTCTCTATTACCAGACTACAGAACATATTCCCACATTGGGTGATTTCTGGTGGGGAATAATCTGGATTCCGGGTATAGCCGCAGCAGCAGCCACGGCATTGGCGAGGGGAATGTCATTAAAAATGCGTTTTTTGATCAGTATTCTAACCGGAGCTTCACTTGGATTATTCTATCCCTTCGTCAATAAATTCCTCTCCTTTTATCTTTCACCAGTGTATGAAAAAATAATCTCATTCTCCCGGGTGGCTGGGGATGCTGCTCTTTCAGCTTTATGGCAGATCTTTCTTTTTTCAATTATTGCTGCCATCGGAGTCATTCTCTTTGAAACCAGGAAAATCCGCAGAACAACTTAAAGGATCTTTTTGAAAAACCTATTTAATCTTTTTAAGGCCCAACTCAGAAATCTGTTTGTCATCCACTGCAGAAGGGGACCCGGTTAAAAGACAAAGAGAGCTGGTTGTTTTGGGAAAGGCGATCATATCTCTGATCGAATCCTCCCCGGCCATCAGCATGACTATGCGGTCCAGTCCGAGGGCAATGCCTCCGTGGGGTGGAGCCCCATATTTTAAAGCTTCAAGAAAGAATCCGAATTTATCCTCTGTTTCTTCCTGTTTCAATCCAAGCGCAGCAAAGACTCTTCTCTGCTGTTCCTGGTCATGGATCCTGATGGATCCCCCTCCGATCTCACTGCCATTAAGGACCAGATCATAAGCACGAGCTCTTACTTTTCCGGTCTCGCTGTCCATGAATTTCTCATCCTCCGGATAATAAGAAGTAAATGGATGATGCATGGATACAAACCGTTTCTCTTCCTCGCTCCACTCAAAAAGAGGAAAATCCGTGACCCAAGTAAAACAATATTCACCCGGTTCCTGGGATAATGGAGGGCGTAGATCCAACCTCAATTCTCCCAGAACTTTAAGTATTGTTTTTGGAATGCCAGCAGCAAGAAGCACCAGATCCTCGGGCGCTGCTTTCATTTTTTCCCATATGAGCGAATTTTCCTCCTGAGAGAGCTTCAAAGAAGATCTGTAATCTTTCTGTTTTTTAATCCAGATGATCCCTTTTCCGCCCAGATCCTGCGCCCTATGGTTGAGCTTATCTAAGCTACTCCTGGAAAAATCCCCTCCCTTTTCTACCAAGAGCCCCTTCAGAACTCCTCCTTCATCTAATGCATTCCGGATAAGAGGAGAATCTATAGATGCCCCCACCTCAGTCAAGTCCTGTATCTCCATTCCGAAACGCAAATCTGGTTTATCGGTGCCGTATTTTTCCATACTCTCGGGATAAGAAAAGCGAGGAAAAGGCATCTTTACGTCCACGCCGATTATCGAAAACACCGCCTGCATCAATCGCTCGGTCAGATCAATTACATCTTCTTTTTCTACAAAACTCATCTCTAAATCCACCTGAGTAAACTCCGGCTGGCGGTCTGCCCTGAGGTCTTCATCCCGGAAGCATCTGACGACCTGAAAATATTTGTCGAATCCTGAGATCATAAGAAGCTGCTTAAACATCTGAGGTGATTGAGGTAGAGCAAAAAATTTTCCTTTATAGATCCGGCTGGGAACTAAATAATCCCTGGCTCCTTCCGGCGTGGACTTGGTTAAAAAGGGAGTTTCGATCTCATAAAATCCTTCTTTATCCAAAAAATTCCTAACAGCCAGAACGGCTTTATGCCTCAATTTGAAATTCCGCTGCATGGCTGGTCGTCTGAGATCCAGATACCGGTATTTGAACCTCAGCTCTTCGGTGGCCTGAGGAGGATCAGCTACGACAAAGGGAGTCACGGCAGACCGGTTTAAAACTCTGAGAAAACTAGCTTCAATTTCTACATCACCTGTGAGCATATCAGGATTGCGCAGCTTCTCCTCTCTCGCACGCACATTACCCTGGATCATTACGACGAATTCCATCTTTAATTTTTTAGCTTCATCCAGCAGATCGCCTTTTTCAGGAAACACAACTTGAATGATCCCTTCCCGGTCCCGAATATCGGCAAAGATAAGATTTCCCATATCCCGGACACGGTTGACCCATCCGGTAATAACGACCTTCTGCCCGGCATTCTCGATACGGATCTCTCCACAGTAATGTGTTCTTTTTACGTTATTATCCAAATCTTTTGTTCCCATAGACATGTTCCTTTTTAGGATTTTGAAAATTCAATCAACCTTCTGAATAAGGTTTATGATATCCTCCTGGGTCACTTCGAGCTGCTGCCCTGTCACCATCTCTTTTAACTGGTACTTTTTGTTTTTTACCTCTTCCTCACCTACGATCAATGTCCAGGCAGCATTTAATTTGTTGGCCCGACCCATCTGTTTTTTTAGACCCTGTCCCTTGTACTCCAGTAAACATGAAATACCATGGCTTCGCAAAAACCGTGCCAGCAGCATGGATTGGATCTTAGCCTCTTCGCCTAAATAGGCGATATAGACAAATTTATCATTTTCTTTTTTTTCAGGGACGATCGACAGGAGCCTCTCCAATCCAACCGCAAACCCTGTGCCGCTGATATCCGGCCCTCCAAATTCCTTCATCATATTATCGTATCTTCCACCCCCAAGAACAGAATCCTGCGCCCCTAATTTCTCAGTAATAAACTCAAACGTCGTTTTGGTATAATAATCGAGCCCCCTGACCAATCTCGGTTCTATCTCATATTTGATCCCAAAAGAATCAAGATAGGCACAAAATTTCTTAAAATGTTCCTTACACTCCTCACATAAATAATCTGTTATTTTGGGGAACTTGAGGGAAATGGCGCGGCAGGATTCAAGCTTGCAGTCGAATATTCGAAGTGGATTGGTATGTATTTTCCGGCGGCAGTCAGGGCACAGTTTTTCTTCTGATTCCAAAGCTTTCTCACATAATTTTTTTAGATACTCTGGCCGGCACTTAGGGCATCCAACCGAGTTTATTAAAATCTTATACCCGGTCACTTTCAGTTCAGTTAGGAGTCGGTCAGCCATTTCCACGATCTCAGCATCCACCGCCGGATCCTTTTCGGCAAATACTTCTATGTCGATCTGATGAAATTGGCGGTACCGGCCCTTTTGTGGCTTATCATACCGGAACATCGGACCAATAAAATAAAATCTCATGGGTTCCGGATTGAGAAACAGGTTGTGTTCGATTATTGCTCTAGCGACCGAGGGGGTGTATTCGGGCCTTAAAGTGATCGACCGCCCTCCTTTATCGATAAAAGTATACATTTCTTTCTGGACAACATCCGTAGTTTCCCCTGTTCCTTTTTGATAAAGCTCCGTTGCTTCAAAGAGAGGAGACCGGATCTCCTTATATCCATATCTCTGGAAAAGATTGGCGGCAGTTGTTTCCACTCTCTGCCATTTTCCTACTTCATCAGGAAGGATATCTTTAGTTCCCTTAATTGCTGAAATCCTCTTTTTTTTCTCACTTTCGCTCATTTGTTTTATATACCCCGATTTTCCTGAACTTTTGATATCTTTGTTTGATCCTTTCCTCAATCGAAATCGACTCTATTTTTTTTAGAACCTGATTAAGTTTTTTATCTACATTTTTATAGGTTTGCTCCGGATCGATATGGGCGCCACCCGGAGGTTCCGGAATGATCTCATCGATGATACCAAACTCAAGCAGGTCCTGGGCAAAAAATCTTAAATTTTCTGCTGCCTTAGCCACCGCATCTTGATCTTTCCAAAGTATGGCTGCACACCCTTCTGGCGAGATAACAGAATAAAATGAATTTTCCAATATCATCATGACATCTCCAACCCCAATGGCCAAGGCACCACCACTTCCTCCTTCACCGATTACAACATTGACAACAGGAACTCTTAACTTTGAGATTTCTTTTAGATTAAAGGCAATCGCTTCAGCCTGACCTCTTTCTTCTGCTTGAATGCCGGGATAAGCTCCGGGGGTATCAATCAAAGTCACGATCGGAAATCCTAATTTTTCTGCCAGCTTCATTATACGTAAGGCCTTTCTATACCCCTCTGGATTGGGTTGACCGAAATTTCTTGCAATCCTCTCGCGTGTGGTTCTTCCTTTCTGATGCCCTATAATACAGATCGTCCTGCCATGGTAAAAACCAAATCCGGCTACAACCGCAGGATCATCTCCGTTCCGCCGGTCTCCATGAAATTCCATAAAATCATCGGTTAAATAATCAATATAATCAAGGGTATAAGGACGTTTCGGATGGCGGGCCATCTGAACAATATGAAGAGGATGAAGCTTTGGCTTCAAAGCCACCCAGTCTTTTTCAATCCGCTGCCAAAGCTCAGAGATCCTTTTTTTATCGTCTAAATCTAAAGGCTGATTTTCAGACTCAATATTATCGATCTTATCTTTAAGCTCGATAATATTTTTTTCCAGTTGATAATAGTCTTTCATATCTTTCACAAACCTATTAACATAAAGATGAATTCCTGTCTATTCTATAGAAAAAAACGGAGGCAGGCAACTTTTTCATAGTAAACACGCTACCCATTCCAGTTTGATCTGAAAAATAAAAATCCCAAAAAAAAATGATCCCTCAACCCATAAAAAGATAAAAAGAATGAAGTCGTAAAACGGCTATTTTATTCCATAATTTTTCATCTTGTAACTGAGTATACGTTCTGTAATACCAAGAGCACTGGCTGCTTTACTTTTGATTCCATGACTGGCATTTAAAGCTTTTTGTATCTCCCGCTTTTCCAGATATTTTACTTTATCGGTCAAAGTGAGATTCTCTCCTTCGATAAAATCATTATCATTTTCTTTTAAAAATAATGGAAGTTCGGACGATACAATTGTATCCCCCTCGGCGAAAACAACCGCTCTTTCAATGATGTTTTCCAGCTCTCTTATATTTCCAGGATAAGAATAATTCAGTAACATATGCATAGCTTCAGCACTTATACTAATTATCTTCTTCTTCTCTCTGTCGGAATATTTCCTAATAAAATGATCTACCAGAGCCGGGATGTCTTCTCTTCTTTTCTTAAGGGCGGGAACATGAATCCGGATCACATTCAGCCGATAGAACAGATCAAGCCGAAATTTCTCTTCCTCCACCAATCTTTTCAAATCCTGGTTGGTTGCCGCAATGATCCTCACATCAACCTTAACCGGCTTAGAAGAGCCCAGACGGAAAATCTCTTTCTATTGAATGGCTCTTAGCAGCTTCACTTGGATATGAGCCGGAAGATCCCCGATCTCATCGAGAAAAAGAGTCCCACTCGCAGCTGCCTCAAATTTACCGATCTTTCTTTCATAAGCACCGGGAATGGATCCCTTTTCTGATCCGAAAAGCTCGCTCTCAATCAACGATTCAGGTAAAGAAAGAATATTGCCGAAAGCAGTAACCATTATAGGTGTTACAAATGGATTTTTCTCCAATATCTCTTCTATCACCTGGATGCCGGTTTCACCATTGAGTTTATAATCAACAACAGCAGAATCAATGAGTTTATCATTTAGTATCATCAAAGCTTCTTTACCCGATGAAGCCTCAACTACTTGATATTCTTCCTGTTCCAGGTTCTCTTTAATTAAACGCCTCTGGAGAGGATCGTCTTCGACAATTAAGATGACTCCTTTAGACACTTCAACCTCCAGGAAGTTCGATCATGAACACGGTTCCGATATCCGGTTTGGATTCAAAGGAGATCTTTCTGACCTCTTTCTCTCCGGCTTCTATATCACTTTTAGAACCTTCGGGAACCCTCCGCTGAAGAAGTTCAAATATGAGGTTTAGACTATTCAAAGGATTCTTAATCTCATGCACAACGCCAGAAGTAAAGGCTGATATTTCTTTGTATCTGTCTTTTTCTTTTTTTTCTTTTTCTGTTTCCTTTTCTTTTATAAGATAATGCTTCTGTATCTGAAAAAGCCCAAAGAAAAAAATTATTCCTATCAATATGATAAGACTGAAGATCAATACAAAATTTCTGCGTGAATTGAAAAGCATATCCTCTAAGTTTTTGAGAGAATAACCTAAGTAGAGATAATAAGTATCATACTTACGCGCAGCAAAAGAGGAAAAATTATTAAAAATAAGACCAGCCGGCGAATATCCTCTCTCATTTCTCCTGTTGTTTCCCTTTCTTCATTTAAAACATCAATACCAGGAAATGACCTGTTAAAAAAATTATATCCGATTTTAAGCTCAATATTCCAGGATAACACCGCGGTTATCACAGCCTCCCACTGTAATCCTTCCCATGAATAGCTGTGATAAGAAGGATTTTCTATCATGTAGTAATCCTCAATATAAGTGAAGGGATTTTCCCATAAGGAATTATATCCTCCCTGGACAAATGATGAAGTCCGGGTAAAATCCTTATCTATATAAAATCCAAATAAGGATACCATATCTGCATGGGCATCCTTATTTTGGAAAAGATTATCCGTTGCATTTTGAATTAAAGAAAGAGTAAGAATATCTGCGGTACTCACGGTTATTACAACTAAAAATAATAAATAGAACGCTATTATTCTTTTCCTCTTTACGACCTTTAGAGAGCCGGAGTCAAAGCTCCCGTTCATTAAAAGTCTAATTTATCGCTGATTTACTTTTTTCATTTTAACCTCCTTGTCTATTCAAGGCAACTTAAAGCGCAATTATTGTACCATTTCACAACTTGTTTATTATAAACAACATAGGCTAGTTCTCCAAATACAAAAACAACAATATTGTTGATTGAGGTTACAATTTTGTCGGTTCTTAATGAAAAATCTTTAACGATCTATCAAAATCTCCTGCTGGTAATCGATCTTTATTTTAGCCTCTTTTTTCGTCGATAGCAGATCTACCACTTTGAGAAAAGTTTTGTTTTTCTTTTGCCACATGCGGTTTAGATTCCGGGCATAATGAGCCAGCCCCAGATCCAACCATTTCCCACGAATAAACTTTCCTATCATGCGGAATCCAGAATAAAACTTTTTATGACTGAAGATCTGGGCCTTCTGTAATCCAAAAAGAGAAAGCCTTGCCGGTTGAAAAACAACATGATGGGCATCATACAGCGCCCAATCCTTGAAAAGAATCCTCTCCTGATCTCTAATTTTATAAAATAATTTGGAACCGGGCAGGGGGGTCAAAATAAGAAACTGAGTCGAATTCAATCCTGACTTTTTGGCAAACCTAACAGTTTTTTTCACTGTCTTCCAATCGTCCTCATCAAACCCATAAATAAACATACCATGGACATGGATGCGACTCCTTCTTATAACTTTGACGGCGTGAATGACTTCATCAACCGTTTGCTTTTTTTTCATTTCTAACAAACTGCGGGGATTAACGGATTCAAGCCCGATATATAAAGTATGACAGCCGGCTTTTTTCATGAGTTTGACCATTTCCGGATCTTTGGCCAAATCTGCCCTAACCTGAGTGGACCATTTAAATTTAAATTTTTCTTTGATCATAGCTTCGAGCAGCGATTTTGTCCTTTTCCGGTTAGCGGTAAAATGGTCATCATAAAAAAATATGACATTTTTCCTGTGGTTGTACAGGCGTAATTCCTGGATTATATTCTCCGTGGTTCTGAATCTATATTTTCTTCCAAACATTGCAGTCACAGAACAGAACTCACAATCAAAGGGACAGCCCCGTGATGTTTGGATGGGAATGATCTTATGTCCAGCGACTTCTTTTCCATGAATAAAAAAATCAGAAAAATCAGGGAAAGGAATTTCATCCAGATTCTCAATCTTCTCGATCATAGGATTGTGGATCGTTTTCCCCTCTTGTTTGAATGACAAATTGGGAACATCGGAGAAATCTTTATTTTTCTCCCAAGCATCGATGAAAGCCATAAGAGCTTTTTCGCCTTCTCCTCTGATGACAAAATCCGTATGTTCTAGGGCTTCATCCGGCAAAAAAGTAACATGGGGGCCGCCCATTATAACCGGGATTTGCATGGATCTGATCTTATCGGCAATGGCATAAGCCCTGGGTGCGGTAGATGTTATGGTTGAAATACCAACAATCTCCGCGGAATTTATTTCATTCCAGGGAATTTCCTCTTGTTCCTCATAAATGACACAAACTTCCCAACCTCGTTCCCTCATCATCCCTCCCAGAATATAAGAACCCAAGCGAGGAAGCGGAAATTGGGAAAAAATATGTAGATTTGGGGACTTCGGCTCGATAAAAATTATCTTACTCATCTTATTTACTCCTTTATCTTTTCCGGTTTTTTAATTAACTGATTTCTTAAACTGAGTATCTCTTTTTTCTTTTTCTTAAGCAGGTCCTCCCAACGCTGTATTCCTTCTTTAAAAAGAGCTATTTTATCGAAAAGAATCTGAATTTTAGAAAGCATCTGGTTGAGTTTGATCGCTGTTTCTTCCTTTTTAAAAAAGACCGGATTATTTTCTATGGTTAAAAAATCTCGAAATAAATTCGATATTTCTTTTATTTCTTCAAGGGAGTATCCAAATAACTGTAGGTCTTTGACAAGCTTACACAGGTAAATATAAATCTCTGAATATAACCTAAACCCTCCCTCACTGCGCATATCTGCGTCTATTATTCCTTTGTCTTCCCAGTGCTTAATGGTTCTTGGACTTACTCCCACCTGTTGTGCGAGCTCGCCTACGGTAAGAAATTCATTTAACTTCGAGGTCTTTTTCCCATTCTCCTCACCCTTGGGGAGCCCGACTTTTTTAATAATTTTTTGTATATCATTTAATTGATATCCCAGATCAGATAAATTTTTTATCTGCCTTACCTTTTCGAGGGTTACTCTAGTAAACAGGGGAATATTACCATCCGTAACCCCTTCCGGCTTAATGAGTCTAAATTTCTCCCAAACTCTGAAGTTTTTTTCTGAGACTCCGGTTTTCTCCAGGACTTCTTCGAGCACAAATAAATTTTTTTCCATATTTTATACCCCTACGCTTACTTTTATATTACACATGACAGCATACGTATAGTTTAGCCCGCGTAATCCTTAATTGTCAAGATGTTTTTATATGTGGATTTTTAGGTGCCTATATATACTGAGTAGAGAAAGACTAATTTCAGATCATTACCGCATCCGACAAGGAAATGGATTATTTAAATTCTTCAGCTAATAAAAATAATTGTTCGCTCTGTATCCTAACCGGTACATTTTTTTAATTGGTTCAGGAAGGAGAACTTAACTGGACTCGAATGTTCTGCGAGGGGATATACAACGATAACAGACGTCCTGAATTATCTGTCATCAATTCTATCAATTTCCCGCTTATGACCATTTTTAGCAAGCATGGATTTTCAGCGTCCTGAACCATAGAGAAAGGAGCTTCCATTTGTGGAATAGTGTAAGCAGACAGTTCAGCTGATTGAGGGGATCCGCATCTAAATTTTTTTGTTATGACCATATAAGGAGAAAAGAAAGGATTTGGCAGCAGAAATGCATCTCGTTTGATTTTTGTTATATTTTTATTTTCCCGGCCTGCAACCAAAATTGTATTTTCAACCATTCCCTCTTTGATCTCTGAGCTGATCACTTGAGGGATCCCGCTTATCGACCCTATCATCGAAAACTCTTGAGGAATAAAACTCACGTTAAGCCGTATCATCAAATTTTCAAGCTCTACCGGGACCGGATCGGTCATTTTTCCTCTGACAATTAAAACGTAGCCTGTATCATCGGTTTTCCAGATGAATTCTTCATATCCGACTTTCTTATCCATAAAAAAGATATCATATGTGCCTTTTTCTTCTGAATTATTTTGGACAGGTGAAAATGAAAATGAAAAAACACAAAAAAGCACCAAACTTAATAATCTTGTTCTTCGCATGAAAATCTATTACTGTACTCTATTCTATAATCACTGCGGTTCCGTAAGCAAGTATTTCCGAAGCATTCTGCATGATCATTGAAGTCGAAAAACGAACACCGATCACAGCATTGGCGCCTAAGCTTTCTGCTTCTACTGACATCCGGTCCAAAGCTTGTTCCCGGGCTTCCGCCATCATTTTGGTATAATCTCTAATCTCTCCTCCCACAAGATTCTTCAACGCAGCGGCAATATCACGGCCAATGTGTCGGGCACGGATCGTGTTCCCTCTTACTAATCCCAGGTGTTTTTTTATCGTTTTCCCTTCAATAATATCCGTCGTCATGATTATCATTTCTCGATCTCCTTGTATCTCTCCCTCTTGTAGATAAATATCTGTTCTCTGATCAATGAGACCAACATGACGGCTATTCCCGCAAGTCCCAGCAGAATCCCTGCCTTTAAGATCCAATGAATTTCAGGATTTTGAATCAGTCCTTCTATTGATTTATAGCCGCCATAGAAAAGAAGAATAATAGCACCTATTGACAGCAAAATCCAGCCGATTTTTCTCTCCAGCCGGTTATAGACAGAATCGGAGTAAACCTGCCACATTTCCTTCGGGGGTTTCTTAAATTCCATTCTACTCATGACCTCCTCGAATTTTTCCATCTCTTCGAACTCTTGGCGGCATTCCTGACATTCCTTTAAGTGTTCTTCCACCAATTTTCTTTGGGAAGCATCCAGCTCTCCATCTATATACGAAGAAATGAGTTCTTTTATTTTTTTATGTTCCATGAAAATCTCCAGAAATTAGTCCTTTTCGAAACCAAGGTATTTTCCTAAAATGTCCTTCAATTTTTTTTTGGCATAATACAGTGAAGACATAACCGTTCCCACCGGTTTTCCCATCACTTCCGCTATTTCTGTATAAGACAACTGCCGAAAATAACGGAGAATGATAACTTCTCTTTGTTCGATGGGAAGCTCCGCTATTCCTTTCCAGAGCGAATCCCTCATTTCCCGGTCTTCCTGTTTTTTCCCGATTATTTTGATATCTTCTAGAGGGATCTCATTTAACCGCTTCTTTCTTTTATAATGATCAATACACAGGTTTTTTAGTATCTGATAAAACCAAGGGAAAAATGGCCTTTGGGCATCAAACATCTTCAACTTTCTGTAGGCCTTGATAAAACATTCCTGAGAAAGATCCAGAGCGTCTTGATGATTGTGAACAAAACCTAACGCTATATAGTAAGCCCTTTGCATATAAGATTTTATGATCTGTTGATAAGCTTCCTTATTTCCTTTTTTTACAGCGAGGATAATCTCTTGTTCTGATAGAATTTTTAGACTTTCCATCCGGTCACCTATTTCGGTCAGTCCAATCTTAAATTTTAAAATCGAGTTACTTGCCATAGTAATTTCTCATAAATAACTACTGCCGGCAAACCATTTTTATTCAATCTGCTTCATTTTTATCTCAAATACTCATTTTCCAACATATACGCTCTACTAACCTGGATCATACTTATTTGAATCTAAAGTATCCTCACTCTTAAACTCAAGCTGATATCTGCTGAAGATCAAATTTGAAGTTAACGAAATATTGGTATAGAATTGGTGTCACGACAATAAAGGAGATATGGATTTGGAATTCCTTTACAGCATCTGCGTTCTCTCGATCTTTCTTCTCTTTGGTAAACTTCTAAGAGCTAATATAAAACTCCTGCAAATACTTTTCTTGCCCTCAGCCATTATTGCCGGGTTTTTAGCCCTCTTTATGGGGCCCTATGGATTGAATCTTATACCGGCCTGGATCATCAATCATTGGAGTCCCCTTCCAGGAATCCTGATAAATATTGTATTTGCTTCACTCTTCTTAGGAATTGACATCCCAAAGGTAAAGAAAATCTGGAATTATGGAGGTTCTCAACTCTGTTTTGGAGTCGTGGCCGGTATGGGACAATACTTCATAGCCTTGCTGGTAACCGTTTTCCTATTAGTGCCGGTATTTAAGGTTCACGAACTTTTCGCCTGTATTGTAGAGATCGGATTCTCAGGCGGGCATGGAACTGCAGCCGGCATGAAAGATGCTTTTAGAGGATATGGCTTTGTTGAAGGAGGAGACCTTGCTTTAATGTCCGCAACTGTGGGCATCCTCACTGCCGTTCTGGCGGGAATGATCCTGATAAACATCGCCATTCGGAAAAATTACTGTGCTTATCTGAGTGAAAAAAAAGGGATTCCATCCTACAAAAAGAAAGGATTGATCCCAAAACCAGAACGATTTTCGATCGCAACCGCGACAGTCGCATCGGAAGCCATCGAGCCACTAACTTTCCACTTCAGCATCATTGCGATCGCTGTAACCATAGGGTGGGCTATGCTATCCGGCCTCCATTATATTAATGCAGAATTTGATAAATTTCCACTTTTCCCGTTAGCTATGATAGGAGGGCTCATCATACAAAAAATTGCCATCGCTACCAAGGTTGATAAATATTTTGATAAAAACACCTTTGACAGAATTTTGGGATTTGCCCTGGATATCCTTGTTATTTCCGCGATCGCAACCATAAAACTCGATGTTTTTCTGGCTAATGTCTGGCCATTCACCATCATCATGGCCACAGGGATTACATGGATGATCTTTTGTGCTGTGTTCATTGCCCCCAGGATGTTTAAAAAATACTGGTTTGAAAGAGGGATAACGGAATTCGGGATGCAGACAGGTGTAACAGCAATCGGCCTGATGCTGCTGCGTGTGGTGGATCCTCTCTACAAAACCGATACTGCCAAGGCCTTTGGATTCAAGCAAATGATATATGAACCTTTTCTCGGAGGAGGATTCATTACCGCCTTCGCGCCCATGCTTATCTCCAACCTGGGAGTTTGGCTTTCTATGGGTATCACTTTTGCCTTTATGGCTCTCTTTTTTCTCATTTCCTATTTAAACGGTTGGGTAAATTTCAAACCTGAATTGGAATTCAAGGATTAGGATCTCAGAAAACTTTGCTAGATCCAGACTCATTTAGAGGAGCGTTTTGTATTCTGTTTATTTCTCTGTCGGACAACTTCATACATAAAAACCGCTGCGGCTGCAGCCACATTCAAGGAACCTATATCGGATTTAACCGGCAGCGACAGAATCACATCACAATTGTCTCTGGATAACTGACGGATGCCCTTGCCTTCTGAGCCGAAAACCAGCGCTACTGGTCCCGTATAATCAAAAGCATCCCACGCCTTTTCCCCACCGGCCTCTGCTCCCACCACCCAGAATCCTTTTTTTTTGAGAAGATCGATCGTTCGAGCCAAATTCGTTACCTGAGCTACCTTAATATGCTCCAATCCTCCGGCCGAAACCTTGTCAACTACATCTGTCAAACCTGATGATCTTCTTTCGGGAAGAACAATCCCATCTACACCTGCACAAACTGCTGTCCGTATAATGGCTCCCAGATTCTGGGGATCTTCGATTCCATCCAATAAAATAATCACTGGATTTTCCGAATGGCTTAAAATATCATCCAGAGATGAAAATTCTTTCTGGGTAACAAAAGCGATCAATCCTTGGTGCTTCCTATCAATCCGGTCGAGATGTTTTCTGGGAACATATAAAAGAGCAAGTCTCTGCTTTCTGGCAAGCTCTATGATCTCATCGATCCGCCCTTTTCTAATGTCTTTCTGGATCATGATCTTGTTTATACGATGCGGGGATACCTTAACGATCTCATATACGGAATTAAGGCGGCTTATTTTGTTCATTTATTTGATATATCGAACTCCCTAAAATTCAAACCTTTATCTCAATTCATTTCAGATTTCCGGAAGATAAAAACATACTACCTTTGGCTCCGTCATCTCCTGCAGGGCAAATTTTATGCCCTCTCTGCCCAATCCGGAATATTTTACCCCCCCAAAGGGCATAGAATCCAGACGGTAATCAGTTGAATCATTAACTATGACTCCCCCACAATCCAGACCATAGACTGCCTTAAAGGCCACATTTACATCCCGGGTAAATACGGCTGCATGTAGACCGAAGGGAAGAGAATTCGCTTTTTCGAGGGCCTCATCCAGATCTTCTATCGGGTAAAGATTAACAGTGGGCCCAAAAACCTCTTCGCAGTGTAAGCTTGCATCCTCAGGAACATTTTCCAGTACCGTGGGTTCAACCAGTGCATTTGTTCTTTTCCCTCCGGTCAACACCGTTGCTCCCTTTTTAACAGCTTCCTGTATCCACAATTCTACCCGCTGTGCTTCTTCCGCGGTTATCATAGGCCCCATATCAGTATCCTCCAGTAGTTTGTCACCGATCTTATATTTAGCCGTGCGCGCGACAAATTTGTCGCGAAAGATATTATATATCTTTCTATGGATATACAGGCGCTGCACTCCGATGCAGTTCTGCCCGGCCGCCCAGAATGCACCGGAAACACAGGATTCAACGGCCCAATCGACATCGGCGTCACCCCATACAATAACCGGGGAATCAGATCCCAGTTCCATTCCCATCTTCTTAATCCCGGCCAAAGAAGCTATCCTTTTCCCAGCTTCAACTCCTCCTGTAAAGGATATCATGCGGGGGATATCATTTGTAACCAGAGAATCTCCTATCTCAGAACCTATGCCAATGATAACCTGGAGCATCTTCGGAGGCAGG
The DNA here is from genome assembly GCA_964557845.1 of uncultured Eubacteriales bacterium. GTDB lineage: Bacteria > Acidobacteriota > Aminicenantia > Aminicenantales > Aminicenantaceae > CAZLBV01. Next base: position 28,566 of record CAZLBV010000266.1, read on the forward strand.
CCAGCTTCTAAAAAAGCCCCGGCAAGCTTTAAAGCGGATAGGGGAGTAACGGTAGCTGGTTTCAAAACCACAGAATTTCCTGCTGCCAGCGCCGGCCCCAGTTTATGGGCAACCAGATTAAGGGGATCATTAAAGGGGGTTATCGCCAGGATCACACCTATAGGAAACCTGAAATAATAACCCTTTCTTTGCTCTCCTCCAGGAAAGGAATCAAAGGGAATGGTTTCTCCTAAAATCCGTTTTGATTCTTCTGCTGAGACTGTCAGAGTGTTCACACATCGGGAAACTTCCTTTCTGGCTTCACGTATGGTCTTTGAGGCTTCCCGGGCGATCAGAACAGCAAAGTCCTCCAGATTGTCCGAAACAATGGCAGCGGTTTTATTCAGAATACAGGCCCGGTCAAAGACGGTCATCCTTTTGCCTTCAATAAATCCTTGAGCGGCTGCTTTGAACGCGATACTCACATCACTTTGGCTGGCTCTGGGGACGATATCTACCAGAGAATCATCAAAAGGATCACGGACTTCTAATTTGTCTCCCCGGTCAACCCATTCTCCATTTAAAAGCATCTTCATTTCATCCCCCCTAATTTTAAAAGATCTACCAGCAGGCTGAATCCTGTTTCTCGTTTACCTGCACCCGGCCCTACTATAGTAATTTCACCTAGAGTATCCGTGGTTATTGTAACTGCGTTGGCAGCGCCCATAACACCTGCTAAAGGATGGGATATATCCACTTTTTCCGGGCCAACTGAAGCTTTTATCTCTTTCCCTTCCCGACAAACCTTCCCTATCAGCTTATATCTTTTTTTCGATCTTTCAGCCTCAGCCACAGCATCTGCAGATATGCCGGTGATCCCTTCACATGGATAATCAAAAGGATCTTTATTTGCCCCAAATACAGCTTTGGCTAAAATCGTTACTTTTGCCAGGGCATCCCAGCCTAAAACATCTGCGTCCGGAACAGCCTCGGCATATCCCAATTCCTGGGCTTTTTTTAAAGCAGTTTCATAACCTGAACCAGCTTCCATCTGAGTAAGGATATAATTAGTTGTCCCGTTCAGGATACCTTTAATCTCCTCAATGTTGCTTCCAGCCAGGGTTTCTCTAATCAGGTTTAATAAGGGGGTCCCACTCATTACGGTTCCTTCAAATAATAACCTCGCATCATTAATCTTCGCCAGCTCCATGAGTTCATGGAAATGAAGAGCTAATGGACCTTTGTTGGTTGTGACCACATGCATGCCTTTGGATAAGGCCGTCCTTAGGTGAGAGGCCGCCGGTTCAGCGGTTTTTATATCTGTGTACGTCGCTTCTACAATCACGTCTGCCTCGGAGTCTTGAATCATTCTCAGGGCATCCCGTTTATAAACAGGACCGGAATCCTTGTCCAGTTTTCCTTTTTCCTTAACCGCTTTAACTGCTTGGTCCAGGTTAATTCCCTCTGGATCATATAAACTCCCTAAGTTTATATCGGATATTCCTGTGACTACGAATTCAAATCCATATTTTTTAGCAAGATAATCTTTTTTTTCCAACAGTAAATCTGCCAAACCCTGGCCTACCGTACCAAATCCTATAAAAATCAAACGCATTATTACCTCCTGGAAGGACTCTTCTCAGACAAATGTATGATATCTGAATTATCAAGAGTTATAAACTCTCAAAAAATCGAATATCATAGGAATTCTTGTATGTCAAGAAAAGTAAGCATTAGAAGTTCCCCCATTTTTTGGTACAAGTAAGCATAGACCTCAGACTTTTCGTAATCAGGATGAAATTTTTTTCTATCCTCATTTACTTCGTCCCCAGACTGTTTTAATCGTAAGGAGTATTTTCTTGCCATTTTCCATTTAAATAGATATTCTTATTATTTTAAGATGGATTTTTGCTAATTAACGGGATGTTGGATTAGGCGATGAGGAAAATTTCTCCCATAGTGATTGGAATCCTTGTCTTGTTTGTATTCTTGTTCCTCTCCTGCTGCCGTAACGGTTCTCTTCCCGAAGAACCGGAAGAGAAGATCAAAGATTATTCGAAAATCCTCAAAAAAAATCCCAATGATGTCATTTCTTTGAATAATAGGGCTGGAACATACTATGAAAACGGACAGTATCTTGAGGCGATCGAAGATTACAGTAAAGCAATCCAATTAAACCCAGATATAACGGATTTTTATATTAATCGGGGT
>CAZLBV010000267.1:0-2790 GCA_964557845.1 uncultured Eubacteriales bacterium
TCTGCTCTTTGGATTGCTTCCCGTTCATGTTTTGCATCCTCTTCCTCTGATAATTCAGGTTCATGGAATTCCATATCGCGGTACACACAGGCAGAGGAGGAAAAAAAATATCTAGGAACTCCCTTCTCAGCACTGGCATGGATCATGTTGACATTGATAAGTGTGCTGTTATGCATGATCTCACATTCCGCGGAATGAATAAATCCCATGCCACCCATATCGGCCGCCAATTGATAAACCTCATCAAAGGTTTCTCCATCAGGAAGATTCAAAGCTTCCTCACAATTTTTGGCGATTCTCAGATCCAATAGTTTAAAATCATCAGCCGCAGTTTCTGAAAATTCTGGATATTTGATATCGACGCCGCGCACTCGAAAACCTTCTGCGTGCAGCTTTTTTGCCAAGTGGCTGCCGATAAAACCTCCGGCTCCGCATATCAGCGCATTTTTCATTTTTACATCCTTTAAGCCATCTAAAAACTTATATCAAAGGGCAGGTATGAAGTCAATTCACTTGAAAAATTGGATTTAAATAACCAAATAAATTTTGTATTATAATTAAACGCAATTAACCTGGATTATTCATAAAAAATGCCGATATAAAATGAAAAATGTAAACAAAAATCTGATGAAAAAAGTGCTTCCTATAAAATATTTAAACTTCATGATAATCAATTGTTTAATAGCTCAATCGGCATTTTTTAGAAATAGTTCAGGTTAAAAGGAGTCTTAAATGAAAGTAAAGCTTGCTTTAAAGATCTTTTCAGTAGTGAACTTAATACTTTTGTTCTTATGCTTTACCTCCGGTTTAAAAGCTCAGAATGCGGAAAGCATAGGAGATCTTTACGAAAAAATGGATTGGAGAAATATTGGTCCTGCTATTATGGGAGGAAGGACGGTAAATATAGATGTAGTGGAGAAGGAGCCTTGGATCATATACGCAGCCATCGGTCCCAGCGGTGTTTGGAGGTCGGTCAATAACGGAATTACTTGGGAGCCCGTATTTCATAAGGAAACGACTGTTTCAGTAGGAGATGTTACTGTTTCTCAGTCTCATCCTGATATAATCTGGGTTGGAACCGGGGAAGGAACTTCACGTAACAGTGTTACGATCGGAGACGGTGTTTACAAAACAGAAGATGCGGGTAAGTCATGGAAAAATATGGGATTAGAAGAATCCCGTCATATCAGCAAGATCCTTATCAATCCTGGAGATCCCAATATCGTGTATGTAGCGGCCTTAGGACATCTTTGGGGACCAAATGAAGAAAGAGGAGTTTATAAGACTATAGATGGCGGGAAAACCTGGAAAAAAGTACTGTACATTAATGAAAACACAGGAATAGCTGACTTGGCCATGGATCCCTCTGACAGCCTGATATTATATGCGGCGGCCTGGGAACACCAGCGGTTTCCCTATTATTTTTACAGCGGGGGACCTAACAGCGGTATATTTAAAACTTCGGATGGAGGTGAATCTTGGCAGCGCCTGGAAAAAGACCTTCCTCAGGGAATTTTAGGCAGGATAGGAGTTGCTGTTTCTAGAAGTAACCCTGATGTAGTTTATGCCCTTATAGAACATGAAGACAGTGGTATTTGGCGCTCAGAAGATAAAGGAAAAAGTTGGAAGCGAACTTGTGATAATGAAACTTATGAGCGTGTAAATTTTCGGCCCTTCTACTACAGCCAGATCCGTATCGATCCACAGGATGACAAGCGGATCTATGTATTTTCAGGAGGAGCTTATGTTTCCGATGATATGGGAGAAAGGTTCCGGGCCATTTCAGGCGGCACCCATCCGGACCATCATGACATTTGGATTGATCCCCATAATTCTCTTCATCTAATCGACGGGAACGATGGAGGCATTGATATTACCTATGACGGTGGAAAAAACTGGCATCCCATCCAACACATGGCTTTAGCAGAGGTTTATCAGATCGGTTATGACATGAGAAAGCCCTATTATGTTTACTGCGGCTTACAAGATAATGGACTTTAGGGAGGCCCAAGTGCTACTTATGATACAGTCGGTATTACTAATGATGATTGGTATTCGGTTGGCGGCGGCGATGGATTCTATGCTCAAGTCGATCCTTCGGATCACCACACTATCTATGGGAATTCACAAGTAAATAATCTGTATAGATATGATCTCCGTATCGGCCTCAGCAAAACCATAAGGCCTGAGGCCCCCTTGGCCGATCCGCCGTTCCGTTACAATTGGAATTCACCAATCCTTATTTCACCTCATGATTCTCATACTATTTATACCGGTGGAAATTTCTTATTCAAGAGTACAGACAGAGGAAATACCTGGATGATAATCAGCCCTGACCTCACCACCAATGATCCGGAAAAACTCAGGGATTCCGGAGGGCCGATCACACCAGATAACACCGGGGCAGAGGTTCACTGCACGATCATCACGATTGCGGAATCACATGTTCAGCCTGATATTATCTGGTGCGGCACAGATGATGGTAATGTGCAAATAACTCGGGATGGCGGCCTGACCTGGAAAAATGTCGTAAATAATATTACGGGCCTTCCTCCAAACTCCTGGTGTTCCCGTATCGAAGCCTCCCATTTTAAGGCCGGAACAGCCTATGCGGCCTTTGACAGACACAGAAGTGATGACTATAAACCCTATGTGTATAAGACAGATGATTTTGGAGAAACATGGACATCCATAACCTCTAATCTGCCTTTTGGCTGGATCCATGTCGTGCGAGAAGATCTGGTAAATCCAAATCTTCTTTTTGTCGGTACAGAATTCAATGTCTTTGCC
>CAZLBV010000268.1:0-4212 GCA_964557845.1 uncultured Eubacteriales bacterium
ATTATGTCCTGCGTGACTGGTGGAACCCGGAGTACGTCTATTTCGAAAGCCAGTTCGGCCGTTCCAGCCGGATCAACCTGAAGACCGGTGAGATTATAAGCCTTTCGGTGCGTAATACCGATGAAGAAAGGGCGGCCGGCAAACCTCCCCAGAGATATCAATGGGATTCTCCCATCCATCTTTCCCCCCATAATCCCGGTATCGTTTATGTCTGCTCCCAGCATGTGCATATGTCTAAAACCCGGGGAGATACAGACACCTGGGTCACCATCAGCCCGGATCTGTCCAAAAATCTAAAGGATAGGATCGAGCAGTCCAAATTGACCAATCTCCAATACGGGACCATTTACACCTTCCAGGAATCGCCGGTCAAACCCGGAGTCTACTGGGCCGGCACTGATGACGGCAACCTGCAGCTCAGCACCGACGGCGGCGACACCTGGCAGAATATCACCTATAAATTCTGGAGCAAGGATGGAAAACCGGTTAAAAACATAGAAGGCGCCAAAATTCCGTATGACCGCTGGGTGACCAAGGTGGAGCCTTCTGCCCATGACTTAGAGACCTGCTATGTGACCTATTCCGGATACAGAACCCATAATGAGGATACCAGCTACATTTTTGTAACCCATGATTTCGGCAAAACCTGGGAAGACTTAAGCAGTGGCATGATGAATCCCTGCAGAGATATCGAAGAAGATCCGGATAACCCTGATGTGCTCTATCTGGCCACAGATTACGGCTTGTTCGTATCCATCGATGCCGGTAAAAACTGGGTGGAAATGTCCTCCTCTGCCCCGGATGTGATCATCATGGATCTTGACATTCAGAAGCGGGAGCGAGACCTGGCTATCGGCACCTACGGCCGCGGTATTTACCTGGCTGATATCTATCCTTTCAAGGATTTCGAACCCGAGGTCTTTGAAAAAGACGCTTATCTTTTCGATGTCCAAAGGACCATCAAATGGGCCATGATCGAGAGAAGAGGCCCGACCTATGGTGAATTCGCCCGTGTGGATAATCCCCCCACTGAAACCGATTTCTACTATTTCTTAAAAGAAAAAGCTGACGATTTAAAACTGGTGATCAAAGACCTGGAAGGAAATCAGATCCAGGAACTTACCGGGAAAAAGAACCAGGGGATCCAAAAGGTATCCTGGAATCTAAGAAAACAGGCTGAAGGTGGTGAGCAGCCCAGTTACCGCATGCGGTTTCAAACTGTTGATCCCGGCACATTTACAGTTACTCTGATGGTCAACGGCGAAGAAGTGATAACCAAAAAATTCACCATCATTCAAGATCCGATCCTGGATTAGTGAATGAATGACAAATTGGATTAACTCAGGTTGTTGTTAACAGTTTAGTTTAGATATATTTCGGAGAGAAAAACTACGCGAACCTGGATTATTCACAGGTCAAGGTTAGTGCAAACACCAGATGCCTCGAGTGAGACGGAATTTTTCTGGAATAGTTCAGGTTAAGCGGGGCTTTTTCTCTTATATAAAATTGAAAGGATAAGTGTATGAAAAGATTAAAACTGTGGGTTTTGTTTATTTTGCTATCCAGCCAACTGTTGGTTCCGGCCCTCGGTATCCAGCAAAAGATCACCTCTCCCATGGAGCAGTTCGGCCATAATATCGGCGATGATTACTGGCTGGCCACCTATGCTCAGTTGGTCGATTACTGGAAAATACTCGACCAGGAAAGCGACCGCATGCAGCTGGTCGAGATCGGCAAGACATCTGAAGGCCGGACCATGTTCATGGCCATCATCACGGCGCCGGAAAATATTGCTTCTCTCAACCGCTACAAAGACATCTCCAGGCGTCTAGCTCTGGCCGAAGGCCTCAGCGATGAGGATGCCCGCCAGCTTGCCTCTGAAGGCAAAGCCGTAGTCTGGATCGACGGCGGCATGCATGCCACTGAAACCGCAGGATCACAACAGGAACTAGAACTGGTCTATCAGATGGTCAGTCGCAGCGACGCCGAGACCCTAAGGATATTGGATAATGTCATTTTGTTAACCCTGGTAACCAATCCGGATGGGATGGATATGATCAGCGAATGGTATATGCGGCATTCTGCCCCTGAAAAACGCTCTACCAGGGACCTGCCCTTTCTTTATCAGAAATATGTCGGTCATGACAACAACCGTGATTATTATATGATCAATATGACCGAGACCGAAGTCGTCTGCCGCATCATGTACCATGAATGGTTCCCGCAGATCGTCTACAATCACCACCAGAGCGGACCGGCCGGAGCGGTTCTGTTCGCGCCTCCTTTTCGTGATCCTTTCAGCTATAATTTCGATCCCCTGCTCCCTCTGGGTATTCAAACCGTAGGCACGGCCATGCACAGCCGTTTTGTGGCTGAGGGGAAACCCGGATCCACCATGCGGGAAGGCGCCTGGTATCAGACCTGGTGGAACGGCTGTTTGAGATGTACCCCTTATTTTCACAACATGATCGGGATACTTACCGAGATCATCGGCAATCCCACACCGATGGAAATCCCTTTTCTTCCTGACAAACACCTCCCTGACAGCGACTATCCTTATCCGATAGCGCCCCAAAAATGGCACTTCCGCCAAACCATTGACTACTGCATAACTGCAGACCGGGCCATTCTTGATCTGGCCGCTAAACTCAAGGAAAATTTCCTGTACAATATATACCGCATGGGGAAAAACTCGATCGAACGGGGAATGAAGGATTCCTGGACAGTAACTCCGGTTAAGATCCAGGCCGTTGAAGAAGCTATTAAAAAAGACAAAGCTAAAATGGTTGGATCCGGCAGAGACCGGGGCTACCCTCCGGAATATTACGATAAAGTTTTGCATGCACCTGAAGCCCGTGATCCCAGGGGATTTATTATTCCATCGGATCAGCCGGATTTTCTTACGGCAGTAAAATTCATTAATTGTTTGATCAAAACCGGAATCCAAGTCCATAAAGCCACAGAGGATTTTGGGGTAGCTGGGAAAAAATACCCGGCCGGTTCTTTGGTGGTTAAAACCAACCAGGCTTTCAGGCCCCATGTGATCGATATGTTCGAGCCCCAATTTTACCCGGATGACATCGCCTATCCGGGCGGCCCTCCCAGGCCTCCATACGACAGCGCCGGATATACTTTGGCATTTCAGATGGGAGTACAGTTCGACCGGATACTCGACGGATTCAATGGGCCTTTTGAAAAGCTAGATGGATTCGCCACTCCTCCAGAAGGAAAGCTTCGCGGAGATGGGAAGGCCGGCTATGTTCTTGACCACAGGATCAATGATTCTTTTGTGGCGGTAAACCGGCTGCTAAAGACCGGGAAAAAGGTCTTCTGGCTTAAAGACCCGGTTAAGATCGGCAGCGGAGTTTCTTTTCCGGCAGGTGCCGTTTATATTCCGGCTGAAGATAAGGATACTGGGACGGTCATCAGCGCCATAGCCTCTGAAAAAGGGCTCAATTTTTACACCCTGGACTCGCCTCCCAAGGGAGCTGCTTTTAAGTTAGATCCTGTCAGGATCGGAGTCTGGGATGAGTACGGAGGTTCGATGGCCTCTGGATGGGTGCAGTGGCTCCTGGAACAGTTCGAATTTGAGTATAAACTGGTTTACCCTCAAGAATTGGATACTGGTGATCTAAAGAATACATTCGATGTTTTGATTTTCGTAAGCCGGGCTATTCCGGACGTTCGAGAGGATGAAGAGGAACCCTCACCTTATAGAAGATCATCCGGACCTGACCCCAAAGAAATTCCTGAGAAATATCACTATCTTCTGGGAGATATCACCGCGGAAAAAACCATCCCCCAACTCAAGGCTTTCCTGGATGCAGGAGGCACCATCCTGACTATGGGCAGTTCCAACAATCTGGCCGCGCATCTTAAGCTCCCCATTGCCAGCGCCCTGGAAGAGACAAAAGAGAACGGGACCATTGTTCCCCTTCCCATGACTAAATTTTTCATACCCGGCTCTATCCTCAGTGTGGCAGTGGATACGTCCCATCCCTTGGGATATGGTTTGTCAGCGGAAACCGATGTTTTCTTTAACCGGAGCCCGGTTTTCAGGCTTCTGCCTGAATTCAACGGGGATTCGATCAAATCAGTAGCAATATTCGAAGCGGAAAAGTCTCTCCGCAGCGGTTGGGCCATGGGCCAGCACTATCTCAAAAACGGTATCGCTGTCCTGACCGCAGAAGTGGGCCAGGGAAAGCTCTTCAT
>CAZLBV010000269.1:0-5326 GCA_964557845.1 uncultured Eubacteriales bacterium
TCGATCTCAGCACAAATACTGCACCGCACCGATTTCGAAGTAGTTCACTACATCTTCAATCGATGCGTCTTGTATTTGCACTAATCTCGAGCCGCAAATAATCCAGGCAGCTTCGATTTTTCGCTCAAATGCACTGTAAATCATTTTGATTCTATTTTCAAATTTCATTCTTTACCCTCCGGGCGCGTCGATCTCAGCCTATATAATTCAGATTTAGGTCTTTCCCAAACGTTACTTGAGTTAAATCTAATTTGAATTCCAGAGTATTGTTATCCGATTTAAAATATGGTATTAAAGACGAGAAAATAGAATCAAAATTATTCTCTTATTAGATTAAGTTTTAATGCGGATAAAATCAAAGCATTTCAAAGCCATATTTCTTTTCCTCGGACTTTTAACCGGTTTGACCCTACTTGTCCTTCCTCCTCCCCAAGGGTTAAGTCCGGAAGGAATGAAATGCTTAGGAGTGGCGGTCATTTGTTTCAGCCTATGGGTCCTGCAGTCCATACCTCTAGCAGCCACCAGTCTGCTGGCTATAATACTGCTTCCTACCTTTAACATCTTAGGCAGAACCCGTGTTTTTTCTTTTTTCGGAAACAGCGCTGTTTTTTTTCTACTGGGAGTTTTCATTCTTTCAGGTGCGATCATCCGGACCGGATTATCAAAAAGGCTGGCGTTCCTGTTCATAAAACAATTTGGGAAAAGCCCAAGAGGAATAGTTCTTGGCATCACTTTTTCCGCAGCTTTCTTTGCCCTTTTTATTCCGGCTCATGCTGTGGCTGCTATGCTCTTTCCCGTTGTATTGGAAATCGCTGATGCTCTCCGGATCGACAAAGGGAAAAGTCCTCTTGGAAAATCTTTATTTCTTGCCTTAGCGTGGGGGGCAGTAGTCGGAGGAATCGGCACCTATCTGGGAGGAGCTCGCGTTCCCCTGGCAGTCGAATTTCTTCGCGAGACCTATGGACGAAGCATTGGATTTCTAACTTGGGCGGCTGCAGCCACACCTCTTGCTTTCATTTTAACGGTAATCGTATTTATTGCACTGGTAAAAGCCTTTCCATCTGAGATCAAGGATATTACCGAAACCAAGGCATTCCTGGAAGCTGAGTACAAAAATATGGGAAAAATATCCTGGGATGAGCTTAAAACAGCGATCATCGTTTGTTCCGCCATTATTGTCTGGATAACAGGGGGCAATGAGTTCGGATTGGCTGTGGTTTCCATCGCAGCCGCAGTTTGTGTTTTTATCTTTCGTATAGCCAAATGGAATGAGGTAGCCGACTATATCAACTGGGGAGTTATAGTCATGTACGGCGGTGCAATTGCCCTGGGAAAAGCCTTATATGAGACCCAAGCCATGGAATGGCTGGTGGCAAGAATTCTTGGTTCAACCCATATTTCTTCTCTTCTCTTGATCGCTCTGCTTTCAATCTTATCCATAACTCTAACCGAGGCCATCAGCAATGCGGCCGCGGTGGTAATTCTTGTTCCTTTGTCCTATGGATTCGTGACTCAAACAGGGCTTTCCCCTGAGATATTAACATTGGTCGTGACCATCCCATCTGGTCTGGCCTTTTGTCTTCCCATCGGTACTCCTCCGAATGCCATAGCTTACTCCGCAGGCTACTTTCAAGTAAAAGATTCTCTGTTCTTGGGACTTTTACTCAAAATCATAGCCTGGATACTTTTTATACTCATGGCCCGGTTTTATTGGCCCCTTTTAAAACTTTATTTTTAAGGAGATAAAAGTGAAACACCGAGGTTTTACAGTCTGGTTTGTGGGAATGCCTTTCTCCGGTAAAAAACAATTGGCCAGTATGCTATCAGCCAAACTGGAAAGTTTAGGCTTTCATAATGAAATACTTGAGGGAGGCAAGATCCGCCGTGAATTTGATCAGGGCCTGGGTTTCACAAAACAAGAAATCTATAAAAATCTCCACAGGATCTGTTTTGAGTGCAACATGCTTTCCAAAAACGACATCGTGGCTATAGCAGTGACTATCTCACCTTATCAAGAACTGAGGGAAAAATGCCGGAAAGAGATCAAGGATTATGTAGAAGTCTTCTGCACGGCTCCGCTTGAGGTCCTTAAAAAGAGAGACAACAGGAACTTTTATAGAAGGGCAGAACAAGGGAAAATCCAGAATGTTGCGGGCATTTCGACTCCGTTCGATGAACCCGTCAATCCAGATGTAATCTTCCGGCTGGATAAAGAATCATTTGAAAAGGGATTAAAAAATATCATCGAGACTCTACAAGCTCGTGGTTTGATCCCAAAAAAGCAAAAAAAAATTCTCACCGAGGAAGAAGAAAGACTCATCCGGCAACGATTAAAAAACACTCAGTAGCCGGGATCCCATCAAGCTGTGTTTAGTCAAAATAATTTTTGAATCTTATCACATCTAAAGTCTTACCATACACGATCAGTTTGTCACCCCGCTTTAGTATCATTGTATGATCTGGCATCAACCGTTCAGGCGGAAGATCTTCATCTTCAAAAGGCCCGGAACGTTCCACCATAAGCACATCTATCTTGAATCTGTTTCTTAGGTTCAACTGGACCAGATTTTTATTGATGAATTTTTCTGGCAATTCTATCTCTGCCAGTGAAAAACCAGGGATCAATTCACATATTTCTTTATCGGTCACCGATTTTAAGTCGTCAGCAAGACCATCCTTCAGACTATGCAATCCGACATGTTGATTATAGGCATTAATCACATCCTGATAATGTAGTGTTCCAATTATCTCATTTGCCTTCCTGGAATCAATCACTGGAATTTCCTCAATGTGCTCTTTGGCGAAAACCCGCATGGCACGGTCGAGAGTGTCTTCTCCATCAAGCAGTACAAAATCTGGTGAGGAAATGTCCTTGGCAATGAGAACATCGCGCAGATCCTCATAAGAAATTATAAGATGATGAAGAGTAGAAGAGGTTATTACCCCTGATAGTTTTCCTTCTTCATCAAGAGTATAGACCGTATCATGGGGTTCATCAATGAATCTTCTTACCACCTCTGCAATCGGTGTGCTTTCCGGAAGAGCTAAAATATCCCGATCCGCAACCTGCCTAACGAAGATGGACTGGAGTATCCGGGTTTCACGGCCGCTCATAAACCGGTACCCTTCATGGCTTAATTCTCTCTGGTAGAGGGATTCCCGCATAAATACTCTGGTAATAGTATGACTGCCCACAACACCCAACATGAGAGGAAGAATAAAGTTGTAATCATTAGTCATCTCAAAAAGCATCATTATGGCAGTAATAGGAACTGAATTTATCCCAGCCAGCATAGCACCCATTCCCACCAGAGTATATGCCGTCATATCTAAATGAAGATTAAATAATTCTGAAAAAGTATATGCGAATAAAAAACCATAGCAGGCTCCCATGAAAACAGATGGAGCAAAAATTCCTCCAAATCCTCCAGATCTTAGGATCAATATGACAAGACAAAATTTCAAAATAAATAAAATCATAATCGTATCAACAGTTAATGAATGACTTAAAATCCCATTGATACTCTCATATCCCATCCCCAGGATCTCCGGCCTCAACCATCCGGCTAAACCCATCAACACTCCAACCAAAAGCATGACCGGCAGCCTAGGTATATGTTTATAGATCTGTTTGAATCTGGAATGCCCGAATTCACTGGCTTTAATAAAAGCGATAGACAAAAGCCCGGCCCCTATTCCCAGGATAATATAAAAAACGAAATGGGAATAAGGCCCTAGATCCATAGCGCCAAAAAAAAACTTGGGCTCGTTTCCTAAAAATGTTCTTGAGACAGCACTGGCAGAAACAGATGAGAGCAAGAATATTCCCAGCGCAGAGGCTCTTAGGTCATTTAAAAGAACCACCTCGATCGCGAAAAAAACTCCGGCCAGGGGAGTGTTAAAAACACCCGCAATAGCCGCTCCGGCTCCGGCTGCAGTCACTATCCGCAAACGGCTTTTAGGCAAACCCATAAGCTTTCCGACGGCAGAAACAGCGCCGGCTCCGGTTTGAGCGGCCGGGGCTTCAGGACCAACAGTATTGCCGGTGCCAATACAGATAACCGGAGCAAGAAATTGAAATAAAGTGGTTTTAAGAGGAATAACACCATGACGTATCGAAACGGCTTTAATGGTCTCCAGGACTGATTTTTTCTCAGCTTCTTCTGGTGCAAGCTTTCTCATCAGCCATTGGAGAAACATACCTGCAACCGGCAAGGAGATGACGACTATCCATAAAGTCATAGCATGATTTTTACTATCGCTCCAAAAAACCCGTTCAAATAAATGGATCGCACCGTGAAAACCAACCGCAGCCAGACCGGCAACGACTCCAATGATCAAAGATATTATGATAACCACCGTGTACTCGGAGGCACCGTGAGCTGCGAGAAATCTCCCCAATTTTATGTGATGGTTCTTTAATGATAGGATGAATTTTGTTTTCGCTGTTTTCATAATTCTCTGGATTCTTATCGCTACACTTCTTATAACACAGGAGTAAAAATGATATCAATCTCGAAAAAATTTTCAAATAAATTTAGAAAAAATTATTAGTCTCAACCTGGGTCTGAACAAAAGGATTAAAGTGATTTACATTGATTACTGCTATTTATAGCATTATAATGTATAAGATATAAATAGAAGGAAAAATGGAGGAAATTCATGAAAAACAATACTTTTACTGCTTCTATATGCTGTTTATTTGTATGTATGAGTGCTGCTGCCAGCCATCCATTAACACTGTCAGCAGGAGCACAGATATCGGTTAAAGAAATAGAGCCATTTTTCTATGTCAGCTTCAGACATACCGGACCTTATTCAGATATGGAACCTGTTATCCTGGAAATGATGCAGCATATGCAAAATCAGAATTTAACTCCAGCCGGACCAATGATGTCGATATATTATACGGATCCGGTAGAAGGCCAGGAAGCGAACACAGAATGGGCAGTGGCTTTCCCAGTAGCCCAGGCAACTATGGTTCAGGCGCCTCTGGAACAAGGTCAGTGGGATTACTCTCTGGTTGTCTCTACTTTGCATACAGGACCCTATGATAAAACTGGGGATACAATCGAAGAGATGCTTAGCTGGATCGATGAGCATGGATATGAAAGGAATGGACCGATAGTAGGCACTTATATGAATATGCCCGATGCCAACACTCCTCTTAATCAGCTTAAAACAGAGATTTGGATTCCGGTTAAGAAAATTGATTGAATCCGGGACAAGCCCTGACACATACTCCACATATATATTGGCCGACAAGGCCTCTTTTTCTAAATTCCTTTAATTTCTCAAAACAGGCAAGGTGGTTGAAATTTTTGGG
>CAZLBV010000270.1:0-7924 GCA_964557845.1 uncultured Eubacteriales bacterium
TAAAATAAAAGACATAGCAAAATTGTTACCCTGAAGAAAAAAATACTGTGTCTGTTCTGTACACTTATATTTTTAACCGCTGGACTCTCTGCCGCCGACTATTCCTATAAATTTTTTACTCCGGAAAAATATGATGTCACCATTGAGATCCCAGGTGCATTAAAAGCCAATACTGATATGGAAGCCTTAGAATTACAATTTTTAAACAATCACGGATAAATTAGAAATTTTAATCCGATCAGGCCTAAAAAAACAGCGATCAAAAGGCGAAAGGATTTTTGGGGAACAAATTTAACGATCTTTTTAGCCAAATAGGCTCCTAATAATGATAACGGGATCAAGAACAAAAGAAGAATCCAAAGATAGTGACTCAGAGTCATTCCTCCCATTAAATATTTTGCCGTCCGGGTTAGATCTATAAATAAAGCGATCATTCCGGCTGTGAAAAGATACATTTCCTTAGGCAGGTCATAGGCGGAAAGGAAAACCCCTCTTATGGCTCCCCCAACACCAAAAATCCCGGCAAAAAAACCTGACAAGGAACCTCCAACCGCAGAAGTTACCTTAGTTCTCGGGATCTTCCATTTTTGTTTTATAAATAGATAGGCGACATAGAGGAGCAAAAAAATTCCCAGCAATCTTTTCAGGAGATCAGGATTTACGGATAAGGAAATTGAGGCGCCCACATAACTCAAAATAATTCCCGGGATTCCGAACGCTGCGATGAGCTTCCAGTCGGCTCCTTTTTTGAACAAAATGATCTTCCACAAATCGCCAGTCAGATGAATAATGGCAACGAAAAGCAGTACCGTAGAAATAGGATAAAACAGAGACATAACCGGGATCATTATGGATGAGATACCAAACCCTGAGACGGTCCCGACCGTGGCTGCTACGAAAGTCAATACTGCCAGCAGAATCGTTTGATCAATCATGGTTCTGACTGCTTTTAAGTTTACCTGAACAATCCTGTTGATTCAAATTTCTGTAATATATATTATAATTCTGGATTATTTACGAGTCGAGAGGTTAGGCTGCATAGATTGAGTCAGATAAAACCAGGAGAATGCGATGGCTAAATGGATTTTGTTGATCGGTGGTTCGCTGGGCTTCATCATCGGATGTATGTGGGGAAATAATATCGGCGCAAGCAGAGGGGTCCGGACGATTATCATGAGGAATCAAGTCGGATCGTTCTTTTTAGGGATTATTCTGGGCTTCTTCATTCCTTTATTAGCTGTTGTTTTCAGTGATTGGACTTCATTTTTCGCTTTCTGGCTCAGTTCGCTTCTCTGGACAGGAGCCCTGGGATTTATATTCGGGCTTCCGGCCGGATACCGGCTTGGACGTGCCTTCATGATAAATGTCAGTTCCAACCGCACACCTAATGTCCGTCATACAGGACCGTCTTCAGGGCCTGCAATTGTGGGCGCTGTAATCGGCATAGCTGTTTATGTTTTTTTGTTATTTAAAGCATAAGGAAAAAATGACATTTATTGTTCCAGGGTACCCCCACCATCCGCTGCTTCAGTTGATCTACGGCTTGGTAGGTTTATTTATATTGATTTTTGTTTTTCTGCTTTCAGTGCGACTATATTATTTAAATAAGAAATGAGAGATAGATCAGGCAAATGAATCAAGGAAAAATGAAGAACATTACCTGCTTTATAGTCATTCAAATTTTAATTTTAGTCATGTGCGGTATGATCTTCTGTGAAGAGGAAACGATCGCTTTTACAAACGTCAATGTGATCTCCATGCAGAAGGATGGGGTTACAACGTCCCAAACCGTAATCATTAGGGGAGATCGAATTATTGCCAAGGGGCCAGCAGTGGAAACATCTATTCAGGAAGATGCTAAAATCATTGACGGAACCGGCTTATTTCTTTTACCAGGTCTGACAGACAGCCATGTCCATCTGGACAATAAGATCGGGGCCCGCCCGGACTTTGGCGATGCCCCTCTGTTCTTATCCCATGGTATTACCACAGTCTTTAACCTCAGAGGTGAACCGGAACACTTATACTGGAAGCAGCGCATAAAAGAAGGCTCTCTTCTGGCTCCCAATCTCTATAACTCGGACGAATTCGTGAATGAGCCCCGCATTAAAACCAGCCAAGATGCTGAAAAAGAGGTCAAACGACATATCCGGGAAGGGTATGATATCATCAAATTCCGTGAGGTTATTGATTTTGAAAACCATCGGATACTAACCACTAAAGGACTCGAAAAATCCGCCTATCTGCATCTGAATCAAATTGCTAAGGAAGCAGGAATCCCACTCGTCGGCCATGCTCCCTATAGAGTGGGGCTTTCCGGCCTGCTGCAGGCAGGTCAATCACTGGCTCATATTAATGAACTGTCTAATCTTTACTTTCTGCCTCCCCTGGATCTAAAACGAGGATTATTCATGCAGCTGGCCAGATGGTCTTTCTTAGCCCTGGTGGGAATTCTTCTTTTATGGTTTTTATTTAGTATCGCCATCTTGGTGATCAGCCGTTCTAAAAATCGGGAAAACCGGCAACCAACTAAAGGCCGGATTCTGACCTTATGGATACTTTTGATCACAACCGCCTGTTATATTCTGTGGATACTGGTTGTTCCACCAGGCCTCTATTATGGAAACGTATGGCTGCTTAGCCTTCTCAGTATTCTTAGTCTGATCGATCTGATTTTGGTACTCATTTTGATCATCAAGAGTCTCAAACTTTGGAAAAATCCTTCTGCCTCTTCTCTTGCAAATAAAATTTTTATACTAGGGATTATCCTTGCGGGATTAGGTATATCTGCTGCATTGATACATTGGGTGCCTTTCGCCTGGCGAGGAAGTGACTTCATGATCAACAGAGTTGCCAATAAATGTAAAGAAGCAGGAATATGGATCCAATCAACTCTTATCGTCCAGGAGGTTTTTTACGGAGAAAAAGAGGGCTATCAACGGGAACAAATAAGCCAAGAACCTTTTTTCCGCAGCCTTCAGCCATCGATGCAGGAATCATGGCTGAGATTCCTGGATTACAAACCGCCGAAGATCAATGCCTTATGGAAAAGGCACACTGAATTCAACCAGCGCCTTATCTATACATTACATAAACATGGTGTTCCCATTATGGCCGGAACCGATGCTATGGGAGCCCCGTTCATTATTCCCGGCCTTTCCTTACACCAAGAAATGCAGCTTCTGCAGGAAAGCGGATTAACACCGATCGAGATATTATGGGCTGAAACTGTAAACCCCGCGAGATTTTTAGGAATGGAACATGAATTTGGAACGATTGAAACCGGAAAGCGGGCGGACCTGTTACTTTTGGAAGGGAATCCCTTAGATGATCTCAATCATCTAATGAATTTGAAAGGAGTGATGGTGCGCGGGACATGGCTGCCCAAGGAAGAATTAGATAAAATGGTCGAAGCGATCAAAGTCGAGAAGCTGTTTTTGCAGCAGATGCATTAGTTGGGCAAAAAATTTATTCCTTACCTTCTCTACAGATAAAGCTTCCTGATAATCAAGGACGGCTGTATCTTTGTGCTTAAACCTATCCGGTTCTACCTGGAGGGCATAGGAATTGATAAAACTTTTCCAAAACCATTCTGCACAGCAAAACTGGATATTTTGGGGATCAATTTCCGGAATCATTTTCAGCTCTTCAAAGAATTTTCTTCCTGGATCATTGTTTTTTATACATAAAGCCACATAGGCGATTCTATATTCAACCTGAGTTATGTTCTTAGAGACAGGTAAGGGATCAAGATTATTCGGATCCCTCTGACCCTCATATAAAAAATGCCCATAACAGCTTTGAAGAGTAAAGCAATAAGGGAGTTGGTTGAAATCCTTGATGATCCCAATGATCGGTTCATCGATCACAACATCCGCCAGTTCAGAGAGACTTTTTTGCTTCTGCTCTTCAAAACCCGGATCATTCATAAATTCTTTAAGTTCTGTGTATGTTTCCATAATATTCAGCTTTCTAAAATCTTTTTGATGTTCGATATTATAATAAAAGGTCTATGACATACAAGCTTGCAATCTGATCTCTAGGGCTGTAGGATATAAATCAAATATTCTGGGGATGAAGTTATGCAGAACATAAATATCTCTCAGGTAGATACTATTTTCGCCAATGGAAGTTATTCTATCGAGTTTCTGATCTATTATCACAATAAAGTGAAAACTAAAAATGTTCGTTCCGCCTTAAAAAAATTATCCTCCCCGTTTTGGCCGATCTTTGGTGAATACCGGTCTGGAACCATTCATTTTGAAACCTATTCAGAGAAAGAACATTTTGATGAAACTATCAGTGAACAAAACTTTGATCCTGCCGATTCCCCTCAGGAAATATATAATAATTATCATCAAACCATTCCTTCTGACATTAAAAAACTATTTTTTTTAAAGATCATACAATATAACAATGGTACTGTACTCATTCCGAAACTGAAACATTTGGCAGGAGACGGCTACAGCTATTTTTATTTTTGGTCAACCTTGGCAGCAGTCTCCCGGAGCTCCTATATTCCCTTTAAAAAAAGCATAATTCGCAGACTCTACAAACCGCATCACAATAGAACGATCTTGAAAAACTTTCAATTTAATCATACAGATCTTGCGCCATTAAGGGAATCCGGAAATCTGAGCGTTTTTATGGAAGAAATTTCAAAAAATACTGTCCATAAAATGATCGAAGATACCACCGCCCATTATGATCAAAAAGTATCCACAAATGATATTTTATCGGCGATGGTGGTTAAAAATCTGACGGCAGCTCAAAAAGACCGTTTTGGAGAAAACCTTCAACTAACCATTCCCATCGATGTGCGCAGGCAGGTCAAAGAATTCGGTGCCAGATTTTTTGGCAATGGGATCATGTTTAAAGACATCAAATTTAAAACGAATGAGATAGAACAACTGAGCATTGAAGAAATTGCCATTAAAATTAGAGAATCTATGCCTGCTGTCACAAAAGAAATTTTTATAACATTTTTGGAACACCTGGAAGTGATTATCGCAGAAAAGCAGTTTGAAAAACTGAGACCATTCGACCCCGATCGAGGCTGCCTGGTGACAAATTTATCAAAACTGCCGGCACACAGGCTCAATTTTGGAACAGGGAATCCAGATTCTATCTTCACCTTGACCATAGAGAAAAATTCAGCAGGAATAATGAGTGATAAAGAAAATTTTATTTTAAGAACAGTTTATTGAAATGGGTCATCTAGTCCAAATTCACTTTGGTATGTACAAATGGATTTTTTTATCATAAATCTTCACTTTTACTGGCTTTTTTTCAGCAATAGTTTCCTCAAAAACATTTGACTCTTATGCAATTTTCCATTATCTTAACAAACTTGATTTAGATATCGGAAAAACTGACAAAAAATTATCTTTCGATAACAAAATAAATAATCAACGAGGATGTAAAATGAAAACAGCAAAGATTACCTGGACACATACGGACGAAGCGCCGGCTTTGGCCACAAAAGCGTTTCTTCCCATTCTTAAAGCCTACACCAAGGGATCAGATATCGATATTGAGCTGGCAGATATTTCCCTGGTAGGGAGGATTATTGCTAACTTTCCCGATAATCTAACCACAGATCAAAAAATCCCTGATTGGTTGACGATCCTCGGGGAGCTCACCTTGACACCAGAAGCCAACATCATCAAACTTCCCAATATCAGCGCATCGATCCCTCAACTTCAGGCAGCCATCAAAGAACTGCGCGAAAAAGGTTATGATATCCCTGAGTATCCCGAAGAGCCGAAAAACGAAGCCGAGAAAGCCCTCCAAGCAAAATTCTCTGTAGTACTGGGCTCAGCCGTTAATCCTGTTCTCCGTCAAGGGAATTCCGACCGCCGGCCGGCCGAATCTGTTAAGAAATTCGCCCAAAAACACCCTCACCGCATGATGAGAGAATGGCCTAAATCTGGATCCAAAGCCCGCGTTACCCACATGACAGAGAAAGATTTCTATGGAACTGAAACATCCACCACGATCGATAAACCATGCGATGTCATGATCGTATATGTGGATCAGGCAGGCCATACGTCCACATTGAAAGAAAACCTGCACCTAATCGAGGGGGAAGTCATCGACACTGCAGTGATGAATGTCTCTGCTTTAAGAAAATTTTATTCCGAACAGATCCAGGAAGCAAAAAAAGATGGAGTGCTCCTCTCTCTGCACCTGAAAGCAACCATGATGAAAGTCTCGGATCCCATTATGTTCGGCCACTGCGTATCGATTTATTATAAAGAAGCTCTGGATAAACATGCGGACACACTAAAGAAGATCGGCGCTAATGTAAACAACGGCTTAGCCGATGTTTTGGAAAAACTGAACAAACTGCCTGCTGATAAAAAAGCCGAGATCGAAGCTGATATTGAAGCCGTGTATGAAAAGCAGCCGGAACTGGCCATGGTGGATTCGAGACGCGGTATCACCAACCTGCACGTTCCCAATAACATCATTGTTGACGCATCCATGCCCAATGTTGTCCGAGACGGCGGTAAGATGTGGGACAAAAATGATGAATTGAAAGACTGTATTGCCATGATACCTGACCGATGTTACGCGACAATGTACAAAGAGATCCTTGAAAACGCAAAAAAACTAGGACAATTTGATCCTTCGACCATGGGCAATGTTTCCAATGTAGGGTTGATGGCTCAGAAAGCCGAGGAATACGGTTCCCATGACAAAACATTTGAGTCCCCTGGAGAAGGGTCCATCCGGGTCGTGGATAACTCGGGTCGAATCCATTTGGAACAGCCCGTGGAAAAAGGTGATATTTTCAGAATGTGCCGGGCAAAAGATGAGGCGATCAGAGATTGGGTCAAACTGGCAGTCAACCGGGCCAGAGCATCCGGTTCCCCGGCAATTTTCTGGCTGGATGAAAACCGAGGGCATGATGCGGAGATCATCAAAAAGGTGAAGCAGTATCTGCCTGAACATGACACATCCGGTCTGGAAATCCGGATAATGAAACCCCAGGACGCCATGAAATTCACTCTGGAACGGATTCGAAGAGGTGAGGACACGATCTCGGTCACCGGGAATGTGCTTAGAGATTATCTTACGGACCTCTTCCCGATCCTGGAGCTCGGCACCAGCGCCAGGATGCTGTCCATCGTTCCCCTTCTCAAAGGCGGCGGACTGTTTGAGACGGGTGCAGGCGGTTCCGCACCCAAACATGTCCAGCAGCTTCTGAAAGAAGGACACCTGAGGTGGGATTCGCTGGGTGAGTATTGCGCTCTTGTCCCTTCCCTGGAAATGATCTTCGATAACACTAAGAACGATAAAGCAAAAATCTTAGCGGAGACCTTAGACAGCGCCATCGCCAAGTATCTGGAAAACGGGCGGCTTCCATCCCGCAAGGTCAATGAGATCGATAACCGGGGAAGCACCTTTTATCTGGCTCTGTACTGGGCTCAAACTCTGGCTGCTCAGGATAAAGACAAATCGATTAAGGAACGTTTTATTCCTGTAGCTAAAGCTCTGGAGGAAAATGAAGCCAAGATAGCAGAAGAACTGCTGGCAGCCCAGGGACATCCGGTGGACATCGGCGGATATTATATTCCCGATGAAGAGCTGGCCACAAAGGAGATGCGTCCCAGCCCAACCTTTAACGCCATTATCGATGCACTATAAATAAAGAATAAGCTGCATAATTCGAGGGCATGCGAATGCAGTCCTCTGCTCAACCATTTTATGTCGCAACTAGACGATGTTCTAATAATGCAGGTTTGATGCGGTTTATGAACTGAGATCGGGTCGCCTGCAAGGTAAAAGAGGCCGACATTATTATTATTCAATAACGTGGACCAAAACAGAATGTCATCCATTGTTCCTGAGTGATTTAAGCGTTGAGGTTGGTGCAAACACAAGGCGCCGGCAGGTGAAGCTGTATGTGTAATACCGC
>CAZLBV010000271.1:0-3795 GCA_964557845.1 uncultured Eubacteriales bacterium
GATCGAAAATCCGGAACCTTCTCTGATGGCCTGGGAAACCTGAGCGATCAACCCTGGTTCTCCTGTGACTGAGGCTCTGATCTCAAAATAAACCAGATAGATGAACATGGAAAGTATGCCGATGATGGCCGCATCAACTGAAAACGCCAATCCCCTCCGTATAAACCCAGCCTGATCCGGCCGGGCCTTATGCCTGGGAAAAAGTCGCGAGAACATTTCCTTAATTTTCCTTTCCAGAAAAGTATACCGAAACTTTATTCATTAAATCAAATATATTGATCCTTCTTTTAATTTGACTTTTGAGAGGGATTCATGAAAAAATCCTGATGATGAAAAAAGAGGAGGGGAAAAGAGGCTCTTCTTCGGGCGGATGGATCTACACCATACTCCGTGTTTTTACCGAAGTCCGTCCCGGCGAAGCACTGACGGTTTTTTTCCTGAGCCTGAATATCTTTCTCCTTCTGACCGCCTACTACATCATCAAGCCAGTCAGAGAAGCCCTTATCATCGGAGAATGGTCTCCGGAGGTCAAGAGCTATCTGGGTGCCGTGATAGCCGTCCTCCTGATCTTTGTGGTCAAAGCCTTCAGCGCCATCGCCTCCAGGGTCCCGCGACAGATCTTGATCACATGGGTCACTCTGTTCTTTATCTCCAACCTCGTTCTGTTCTACATACTGTCCGTAGTGGGTGTTTCCTCGGCTGCTTTGGGCATCATTTTCTTCATCTGGGTCGGCATCTTCAATGTTATGGTCGTGGCCCAGTTCTGGGGATTTTCCAATGACCTCTACACCCTAGAGGAAGGAAAGAGGCTCTTCCCGCTGGTTGCCTTCGGTGCCACTTTCGGCGGATTTGCGGGAAGCAAGATCGCGGGCCGGCTGGTCGAGCCCCTGGGAGTTTATCAGATGATGGTCGTGGCCGGATTCATTCTCTTTATCTGCATACTGCTGACCTTCATCATCCACCATAGGGAGATCCGGAGAAAGAAGCTCCTCCGTTCAGAGGAGAGGGCAAAGATCGAAGAAAGACCTTTGGAAAAAGGAGGAGGATTCAAGCTTCTCTTCCAGAAAAAATATCTCCTTTACATCGCCCTCTTTGTGCTTCTCCTCAACTTCGTCAATACCAACGGCGAATGGGTCCTGGGCAAGGTGGCAGAGCTGAGCGCGGTCAAAGCTCTGACAGAAGGGACGGCCGGAAACCTCGATAGAGTCCAGCTCATTACCCGATTCTATTCGGATTTCAACGCCATCATGAATATCATCGCCATGTTGGTCCAGCTGTTCGTCGTCTCGAGAATTTTCAAATGGTTTGGAGTCCGGGCGGCTCTCTTCGTCCTCCCGCTTATTTCCCTCTGCGGTTACTCCCTGATCGGGTTTGGAGCTGCTCTGGCCGCAGTCAAATGGGTCAAGGCATCGGAAAATGGAACAGATTACTCCCTGATGAACACGACGCGGCATGCCTTGTTCCTGGTGACAACACGGGAGGAAAAATACAAGGCCAAGGCTGCCATCGACACCTTCTTCCACCGGTCAGGGGATGTCCTCTCCGGAATCCTGGTTCTTATCGGGACGACCTATTTTGCCCTGAACATCCAGAATGCAGCCCTGTTCAACCTATTCGTCGTCATCCTGTGGGTCCTGATCGGCATCCTGATCGCCAGGGAGCACAAGAAGATAACCGCAGGGAGCCGCTGAAGAGAGAAGGAGGATATGATGAACCCATACCTTTATCCCATTCCCTTTCTGGCGGTTTTCGTTTTTCTCACGATCCGGGCCCAGCTGTTAAAAAAGCAGAGGCAGGTCTATGTCTTCAAACCTTTATCCACGCTGCTGGTTATAGCGGTTATCTGCCTGGCATTTTCGGAGCCCAGCCAAAATTTAACCTACACCCTGGGAATTTTGGTCGGCCTCATCCTGTCTTTGGGCGGAGACATTGCCCTCATGTTCGACCATAAACGGGCGTTTGCCGCAGGTTTGGCATTGTTCCTTTTAGCCCATATCGCCTATATCGTGACTTTTTCTCTGCTTTCCCCTTTTTCCTCCTGGGAATATACGGCTATGGCCGCACTGGCAGCCGCTGGTCTGGGTTTTTATAGGCTTATCCGTTCGGGTTTGGGAAAACTCAAGGGGCCGGTCATCGCCTATATTCTGATCATTTCTCTTATGGTCAGCCGGGCCTTCTCAACCCTATTCAGCCCGGATTTCAGTGAAAAACAGGGACTTATGATCTTCTTCGGCGCACTGCTTTTTTATTTATCCGATATGATCCTGGCAGCCAACCGCTTCTGGCGCCCCTGGAAATACAACCGCATCAGCCTGCTGTTTTACTACAGCGGCCAGCTGCTCTTAGCCCTGGCAGCCGCCTATTTTTAGCTGCACCCACCTGAGAGGGAAGACAGTTTTACCTCCCGGCTTTCTTATTAAAGAAAGCAATTCACCTGTCTTCCCTATCCGCAGATCCCATTCCCTTATCAAATATATCTTTTCCATTAAAAAAACACATCCACTGTATATAGACTGAAAATCACATGATTCTCTCCCACTAAAAATTAAATTCTGTTGATATTTATGCATTGATTGATTATCGTTAAGACTCATCAGCTATGCAGAATAACTCAAAAAAGTATGACAGCCTCTTTTCACTCATAGACGAGTCTTCGAAGTTGATCGAACGATTCATCTGGAATCATTTTCCCCATTTAGGTAATCCGGACAAAGAAGACATTTCCCAGGAAGTTAAAATAAAGATCTTAAAAATGCTTAAAAGTGGGAGAAAAATTAGGAATTTTAAGTCTTATATACAGAGAGTTGTTTATACAACTGCCCTTGACGCGATTTCAAAAAATACAGCGGAAAATTTACGGGACAAAAAAGTGGAATTGAATTTAGCCAATCATTTATCCGAATTCAATATTATAAAACCCGAACAGATGATCGAGGAAAAACGTATCAACCAAATCTTATATGAAGCGATCAATTCGCTTTCACAAAACAGAAGAATTGTCGTAAAAATGCACTTAAAGGGATTGAATGTCAGAGAGATCGCAGAACACTTAGGGTGGAGTATAAGCCGGGTGAATCATTTATTTTATCGAGGTATAGAAGATTTAAGAAAAAAAATAGATAAAAATTTTCTTTAAATGAAATTTGCTTTTTAGGACAAAAACAATGAAAGAGAAAAGCAAAAAGAGAATGAATACCTGCCCTGACAATGAAACTATCATTAATGCATTTCTGGAAGAATCAGGGCTTAACGAAAAGGAAAGGATTATCGACCATATGCTGACCTGCCGGAGCTGCAGCATGAAATTTGATATGCTGATCCAGCTTGAAAAGGAAATGTATGACAGCGGAATTCTCCCGGATGACACAGAAGAAGATAAAAGCCAATATAAAGAATTCCGCGAAGCCGTAAAGAAAAAACTAAAAGAAATTCGCTCAGGAAAAAGACCTTCAACTATCGGCTTCATTCCAAAAAAATATCTGACTGCTACAGCTGCCCTGATCATAATCATTGCCAGCTATTTTGTCTACACGAATCTCATCGACCCCAACACCTTCCGGCACCATACCGGAAACAGCTTAATTTTATTGGAGCCGTCCGCAGAATTAAAAGAGCCGCCGCTTTTTTTTCAATGGAATCATCTTGATCAGGCCGATAGTTATGATATAAAGATCATAGACGAAAATCTCAATACAATAGCCAGATGTTACTTTTTACAATAAATTGAATTAACCCCCTACCTTTTTATCACGATATTTTGTATAAGTAATTTTCTTTATCAAATTAAACTAGAGG
>CAZLBV010000272.1:0-5155 GCA_964557845.1 uncultured Eubacteriales bacterium
GCCGGCCTTAGCATTCTGGGCCAGCTCCTCGTCGCTTAATCTGATATCTGATTCTCCGTGTTCCATTTGATATTAATTGTATTCCATTTCAGCTTTTCAGCCAACCTGCTTAGTGAAATATTTAACTGGACCAATTTCAACAGTTATATAATCCGGATTAATAGATCAATGCACTCATCTGAAAAAGATCTTTTACCTTTTTTTCAAGGGTTTTCGAACGCAATTCCTCCACAGGATAAGTCAGTTCCATTTGGATGGTGTTATCTTTTTGAAAGATCTTAATGGCATCCTGAAGTTTAAGGTCTCTCAAGGTCTCGTTTTCGTAAAGATTAGCCATGGCGATCATACCTTTAATGACTTGCTGCATATTTTCCGCAACTTCTTTTGATCCCACATCCAGGGATAGCTTAAGATTTAGATTTTGGGCTTTTTCCCAGGCCGTAAAGAAAGCCCTTCCGGACTGTTTGAGGATCCTGGGTCCGGAGCCTTTCATCAGGGAAGATATATCATCAATAACAGCGGCAATAAAGGAATCTCCAGAGATATCTTTGAAATATGACATAATGGGAGCAGAAGAAATATTTTGTTTCTTGCCGGATATAACATCTAGTGTATCTTTTATGGTGGTTTGGGATTCGGATATAAGAATGGTATGGTCATCAACGAATACGCCGATTTCATCGTCATCCCATGAATGAATGGTGAACTGGCCGTAAGCTTCTTCTGCATGATCATCAGAAAAGTCCAGGAGCGATAGCAGATGTTTTTGATCAATATTACCGGATATAATTACAGCAGTATTATCTTCGTCTCCTCCTTTTCCGAAAACAGTGATACCATCGATATCATTGTATATGTCGATTTTGAATTTTCTTTGCAGTTCATCTGATTTTCCTCTGAATTTCAAATCTTTTTCATTTTTTTCCAAGAGTTCAAACAGGCTTGTTGTTTTAAATTTGTCCATATCAAAATGGATCAGCCAATCAACATCGGCAGGAATACGGTTTTTTTGTATATTCGCTCCAAATATAAGTGTAGTCATAAATAACAACACAAAAAGTAAGACGATCAAAAAAGCTTGTTTTTTCATTTGTTCACTCCTTAACAATTTAAATAATGAATTTTTGTTTTCCACAGTCTTCACTCACTTGTACGCAAAGGGCTCCCAAATGTTACACCTGTTATTTTTATAGAAATTGATGAAGGGATTTTTAAGGCTGAGCTTTTTTTATTTCATCAGGCAGTGATTCATTGAGGCTTCCGGTTCGGTATCCGGAAAGATCAAGGGTTGTATAGGTGTAGCCGATTCCCCGGAATTTTTCAGTAATTCTTTCTCGCATATTTTTATCAGCAAAGCGGGGGATATCCTCAGGAGGAACTTCGATCCTGGCAATATTATCGTGATGTCTGACTCTTAACTGGGTGAAACCCAATGAGAAAAGGAATTCCTCTGCTTCTGCCACCTTATTTAAATCTTTAGGAGTAAGGGGATGATCATAAGGGAATCGTGAGGCAAGGCAAGCCATAGATGGCTTGTTCCAATTGGGAAGTCCTAGTATCTGCAGTAATTTCCGGATGTCGTCTTTCACCAGCCCGGCTTCTTTTAGGGGAGAACGGATTCCCAATTTTTCTGCAGCCTTGCTTCCGGGACGAAAGTCCTTTGAGTCCTCGAAATTCGCACCGTCAAGAACAAAAGGGATCTCGGATCGAGCGGCGATCTTTTTAAGCTGAAAGAA
The DNA here is from genome assembly GCA_964557845.1 of uncultured Eubacteriales bacterium. GTDB lineage: Bacteria > Acidobacteriota > Aminicenantia > Aminicenantales > Aminicenantaceae > CAZLBV01. The sequence goes on from CAZLBV010000272.1 coordinate 1,737, forward strand.
AAGATCCAGCTTGCAGTAGTAACATCTTTGGGGAGTATTTTTTAAAAAATCCGGATTTTGCATGGATTTGCTCTTGATGATCTTTAGATCAACACCAATTAGGCCTGCAATCTTGCGAGCTTCTTCTTTTTCTCTTTCTGGATAAATTTCAGAGGTTGCTATTACGGCATGGGTGTTATCGCCTAAAACATCCTTAGCGGTTTTTAGCAGCAAAGTGCTGTCCACGCCCCCGGAGAAAGCCACTAAAACCTTTCCCATCCGGAGTAGAATCTCCTGTAGGTAAAAATATTTCTTTTTTAACTCAGGGCTGAGAAGACTGAGGTTTTTCTCGGCTTTAGTTTTCATTGAATATTATGGGGATAAAATCTTGTTAACCTGCTAAAAACTACTGATAATGATAAAACAGATGAAACTTAAATTCAATAAATACTGTTGAAAGGAAGTGATTTAAAGGAATGCTTTTTCCCTAAGCCAAGCATCATGATTTTGATTATATGTATTTTTTAAGATAGCGGCTGGTGTGGGATTTCTTGGATTTTAGAATTTCTTCCGGAGTTCCGAAGGCAACGATCTCTCCCCCATGATCACCGCCTTCCGGACCAAGATCAATGATATGATCCGCACATTTGATCAGATCCAGATTATGTTCGATTACAACTACTGTATTTCCGGCCTGAACCAATCGCTGAAAGCATTCTAAGAGAACTGAAATATCATGAGGATGGAGTCCGATGGTGGGTTCATCAAAAAGATAAAGAATATTTTTCTTTTTCTGATGGACCAGGTTATGGGCGAGTTTTATCCGCTGCAGTTCCCCTCCTGATAAAGTTGTGGTCGGTTGGCCTAACTGAAGGTAGCCTAATCCCACTTCCATTAAGGGTGTCAGTTTTTTTAAGATTTTGGGATGTCCGGAGAAAAAATCACAGGCTTCGGTTATTCTCATATTGAGGACATCATCGATGTTTTTTCCCTCATAGGTCACCTCAAGGATCTCCGGCTTAAATCTTTTGCCCTTGCAGGCTTCACATGTCAGTTCCACATCGGATAGAAACTGCATTTCTATGATCAGGCGACCTGCTCCCTTGCAAGTTTCACAACGGCCTCCTGCGGTATTAAATGAGAAATATCCGGGTTTGTATCCCTGTGTTTTAGCCTCCCGGGTTAGGCTGAAAAGCACTCGGATCTCATCCATGGCCTTGGTGTAGGTAGCGGGAATGGAACGGGGAGAAGTGCTTAGGGGTGATTGATCCACCATGATGATCTTATCCAGTTGGTTTATCCCCAAGATCTCGTCACAGCCGATGGTTGAATTTTCCTGCCAGCTTTTATAGAGGACATCAAAAAGGAGAGAGCTTTTTCCCGAACCTGAAACTCCAGTAATACAGACAAAAACTTTCAGAGGGATTTTGATATCGATATTTTTTAAATTGTGTATGTTAGCCCTTTTAATACGAATATAGTTCTCAGAATTCCTTCTTTTTTCCGGAATATCTATTTTTTTTTCTCCCCGCATATATTGGGCGGTAAGTGATCCTTGATAATTAAGGAATTCTTTCATTGGACCTGAAAAAACCACTTCACCTCCGAATCGGCCAGCTTGGGGACCCAGATCGATCAAATATTCGGCCGATCGAATGATCTCCGGATCATGTTCCACGACCATCACAGTGTTCCCGATATTTTTTAAGGAATTTAAGATCTCTATCAGTCTATGATTGTCCCGGGCGTGCAGGCCAATGCTGGGTTCATCCAGAACGAAAAGAGTCCCCACAAGTGATGAACTGAGGGCAGAAGCCAGGTTAATCCTCTGAGCTTCGCCGCCACTGAGAGTGAAGGTCATTCTATCCAGGGTGATGTAGTCTAATCCGACTTTTAGCAGAAATTTTAAACGGCTCTGGATCTCATGCAGTAGTTTTTCTGCGATTTGTTTCTGATAGTCTGTCAAAACAAGAGAATAGAAAAATTCATACGCCTGCTTTACGGTCATCCGCGTGACCTGGCCGATAGAATATCCGGCGATCTTTACCCCCAAGGCAAAAGTGTTCAAGCGCATCTGGCCGCATTCGGGACAAGGTATATATTTTCTGTATCTAGCCAGAAACACCCGCACTTGTATTTTGTATTTTTTCCTTTGCAAGCGGTCAAAAAATCCCATAACAGCCTTGTAAGAACCTTCCCCTTGCAGGACGAAATCCTTTTCTTTTGGATTTAAATCTTTAAAAGGAATATCAGTTCGGATTCCTCTTTTTTGTGCCTCTCGGATCAATTTGATCATACGGCGGCGTGAGGCCGGTTTTGTCCAGGGTTCAATGGCTCCTTCTTCTAATGATAGACTTTTATCCGGGATAACTTTGTCTTCATCGATCACTGCCAGGTCACCAAAACCATGACAGGTTGGACAGGCGCCTTGAGGACTGTTGAAGGAGAAAAGATTCGGAACAGGATCTTCATACAGGATGCCGCAGGTTTTACATTCCAGTTTGTCGGAAAAAACAAGCTCCTCCCCAGAATCGGTTTGCACCCTTACCTTCCCGCCTCCTTTTTTCATAGCAATTTCCAAAGAATCCACCAAACGTTCCCGGTCGCCCTGGTCTAAAGATATTCTGTCGACAAAAATTTCCAGTTGGTCCTGGGCAGAAGAATCCTTTTCACTCAAGCTGGATATTTTTCCGTTTTCATAAATGCGGAAGAATCCATCCCGTTTAAGCACAGCCGTACCTTTTTCCGACGGCCAGGAAAAGGTTATGACGATCTTTGTCTCCGGCGGACGTTTGAATAGCTCTTCGACTATAGCGTCAATGGTATCGCGAATAACTGCCTGCCCGCATTGTGGGCAGTGGACTACGCCGATACGGGCATATAAAACCCTTAAGAAATCATAGATCTCAGTTACAGTGGCCACGGTAGAGCGGGGATTTTTTGTTACTGCTTTTTGCTGTATGGCAATGGCGGGTGTTATACCCTCGATCTGATCTGCATCGGGTTTATCCATTCGTTCTAAAAACTGGCGGGCATACGCGGACAGGGATTCGATGTATCTTCTTTGACCTTCAGCATAAAGGGTATCGAAGGCCAGGGAGGATTTCCCTGAACCGGATACTCCAGTCACTATGATCTGTTTATTAAGGGGGATATCGAGATCGATATTTTTCAGGTTGTGAACCCGGACTCCTCGTAGTCTAATGATGTTTTTATCTGCATTAGTACTCATGATTCATTGGATTTTATATTATAAATGTTCCTCATCCAGCGATAAAGGATTATTTTTTTTATAATAGATTGTTTTTTGACTTCTCTATTCCAGATAACTATTAACCTTGACTATTCATAAAAAATGCCGATAGTAATGATAACCAATTTATTAACATGAAGTTGGAATATTTTACGGAAAACACTTTTTTCATCAGATTGTGGTTTAT
>CAZLBV010000273.1:0-9737 GCA_964557845.1 uncultured Eubacteriales bacterium
GTTTTTCCTCGCTGGGGAAAAACCACGTCTTTCTGAGGGATTTATACATGTCCTTTTCCGTTTTCTGCTTCGTGATTCATAAAAATGGGGGAACTCCTCTTTATAATTCTATTGATTTTTTTACTTATTTTACCTTCTTATGATATTCAAAATTAATTGAAGCTTGGGATTAATACCGGCTACCATACTTTTTCACAATGCAGCTCCCAGGTTTCTTCCTCGATGTTTTCCAAAAGATAGTAATAGCAGTCCTGATAGAAACAAAAGAGGATGCCTCTGGACAGCCGGCCGGTATAAGGAAGGAAAATTCTCTGCAGTTCTTGACCTTGCTGGTCGATGACGACGAATTCAACGGAATCTTGTTTGTATTTGTAGGTTCGGGCGATGAATTTTCCGTCAACTATGTCAAAATAATCGAGTCCGGGTGTTTTGTCAGGGAAGTAGATCCGCTTTTCGAAGCTGCTCCATCCATCCCGCAACTGAGGATCCTCTCGGAGAGGCTTGACGATGGCTTCTTTCAAGTCCTTTGTCAATTTGATCGGCTCAAGAGGCAAAAGGATCTCTTCTTGCTGGTTGCCGTTTTGGTCATAGACCGTAACGATGGATTCCTTTCCTGAAAAAATAACAAATATCTTATCATCTGTTGCACGGGGTGAAAATACATCCGAGACAAGATTGATCTTATCGAAGCCTCTAGGTTCCTTATGCGAGCCGATTTCTTTGATCAACTTGAAATCCTTGTCATATAAATTAATAATTTGCATGGTTTCAATCGGGGAGAACTGCAGAATTCTAATGACATAGTTATTGCCGATCCGATAGATCCCGCCTTTAAACATATCGACGGTTACTTTTACTTCGTCGATATATTCACCGTCCAGGGAGAAGCGTGCCAGCTTGTTAAGCCCGGAAACATCCAGATGATCATCGAGGACCCGGATCCGATACATAAAATTGAACTCGCCGGGTCCTTGTCCCTCACGGCCGAAGGTTTTAACATAGGCGACCTCATTATTAGAACCTAAACTATAAAGATGCGCGGTCGAATCATTTTCAACAATATAGATTCGGCCTTCGGCTGTAGTGAGGTAGTAAGGAGATATCACCTGGGGCAGCTTAGCGGCAAGTTCTCCTGAGATCGATATCGGCGGGAACAAAAATCCCATTGCAAGAAAAAACCACAGAAACCTGCATCTGATTTTTAGTGTCTTCATCTCAATCTCCAATATTAATTGAAATAAATTATTTTAATTGTCCTTCTGGGCTATGTCGATATATTTATCATAAAATAATACTGACGGTAAATCTTCTTTCTATTTTGATTTTTTTTATATTCTTGGAAAAGGGCAGATTATCCATTTGGAAGATATATTTTTAATCATGGATTCGACCTTCGAGGAGAATCAAAATTTACCTTTTTTTTAATCCTAGAGATATGCAATGAATCTAAAAGTAAAAATCACGATCATAATCCAAATCACTTTAATTGTCGGAATTTTTTTAGGGATATTAATAAACCGGGTTTTGCTTCGATCACTATTGACGTCACAGACAATATAGATTACAGCTGGTCGATTGATTAGTTCTTTCCTCAGAACGTCTCCTATTATTATCAATAAGTTAATGAAATATTTGGACTCTATCAGTAAACTCTATAATAAAGCCGCTCTTCAAATTCTGGAAAGAGTTGTCTTCTAAGAACTGCATATATTATCCCTAAATTTATTAGAATACGACGTTCTTAACAGATTACAGATTGCAGGAAAACGGAGGTGGATTCCCCAAAAGATGCTGCTGTTGGCGGTAGAAGGCTTATTTTTATCTTTCATGGGAGTGTATGCGTATGGAAAAGTAGCACATTTGACAGAATGACTTTTCTTATGATATTTTGCCGTAACATGTATAAGGTGGTTATAAAGTTTGCGCATACTTATTGTCCTCGCCTTAGTCAAAATCCTTGAGTTATCCCGTTTTAATCTGACAAATACTCAAGTTTCAAGGTCATTTTATGATCTTTTAAGTTTTGCTCTGCTCACAGCCTTTTTCCTTTACATCTTTTTATTTAGATACACAGAGAATTATGAACAAAAGATAGAAAAAATCATTCAGCAAACAGCTAAAAAATGGATCGTTTTGCTGGATATTGTTGTGTTAGGTTTGATGGTAGTTTTTGTATACAAAACAGTGGGTATTTTATATGCTCATCCTGTCCGCTGCATGACAGCTGATATGCTGCCGATGATAAGAGGATCGGGTGAACTTCTTCTATCTGGAGAAAGTCCTTTTCATAAGATATTCTGTCCCTGGGATATTGGTTATGTATACCCTCCCATGATGATGATTTACTACCTTCCTGCGGTATTAGCAAGAATTGATATCAGGTTCCTTTCGCTTCTTTGTTTGGTTGGATTGTTGCTTTTTTCTTATTATTATTACCGGAAAAAGGGCTTCATTTTAACTGGGTTTCTTATCACGCTTATTGTAATTACTTCCGGATTGTTTCCTTTTATGATGCTGAGTATTCATACTTTTCCTTATTTGCTAGTACTTGCCTTATTGTTTTATTCCCTGACTGAAAGAAAATGGAAAACTCTTTTTTTTTCCTTTGCATTGGCAATTGCCTCACAGAAATTTTTCTGGTTTTACATTCCTTTTATAATCATTTATTTGATAAAACAGCGCAAAATTAACCTTCCTAATTTAAGTTTTTTCGGGCTTGGGACGCTTATCGGATGTTTTCCTTTATTGCTTTTTCCTCACCCCGTTTTGTTGACTTATTTTGAACATCTTAAATACCAATCTCAATATATGTTGAAACAAGTTGGAACATACCAGATAGTGCATTCCCTGGGTTTTAGTCATTATTTATTCGATCACAATTTATTAGTTTCTACCATCTCAGTAATCTTCTTCATAGTTTTATTTTTTCTTGCCATAAAGTTCATAAAAAGATCAAATCTCTGGATTTTCCTCTCTTTTGTCACATTTTTCATGACTTATTTTCAGAACCACACAAGAGCTCAAGAATATTACTTTTTGCCTCTCTTGGTGATAATTATTTTTTCTCCAATGAAGAGTCTGGAACCGGGGATTTCTGGAAGACGCTTTCTGGAAATGAGCATTCTTATTCTTGTATTTGCAGTTTTTATCTCTATCGGATATCCCTCTATTTCAGGTAAGGAGCTAATAATCAATCCCATTCGTGGTTATCAAAATATGCATATAACTTCCGCCGGCCATCTTTCCTCTAAGGGATACATTGAGATTTCCTTGGGGGGAAATTTCGGGTACAAGGATAACAAAGGGCTTAAGATATTGATAAGACGCAGCAATTATAAAGAAGATAAACCTGTTGAGGTAAAAATCCTGGTTAATGAAAAGCCCTGTTTTTCCGGAATATTTCATTCCCGGAAAATCCACATTGTGCTTGATGAAACTTCCCTAAAGAAACACTTTTATGTTGGAGCTAATGATATGGAGATCGAATTGATAGAGCCTGAAGTGTTTTCTGTAGAATTGGACGTAATTGATATTCCATCGCAGTAAAACTTTTGATGATCTTTTTTGTCGCAGATTGATTCCAAATATTACGCTGACGGAAATTGTCTTTTTTTAAATAACTCTATTCTTTGAAATTCATTTCTTTTTTTATGATATAGAGAGGCCTATTTTTTATTTCGTCATATATCCTTCCGATATATTCTCCTATTATCCCAATGGTGAATAATTGAACTCCTCCAAAAAATACAACTGCTATCAGCAGCGACGCCCATCCTGGAACTGTGATTTCTGGGAAGAAAAATTTTCCAAAGAAGACATATATGATCAATAATAATCCCACAAAAATAGAAAAAAAACCTATGTTTGTAGCTATTTTCAGTGGTTTCTGAGAGAAAGAGAAAATTCCATCTAGGGCAAACTTTAACATTTTCCGAAATGAGTACTTTGTTTCGCCTGCATATCTTTGATTCCTTTTATATTCAATACCAATTTGTTTGAAACCAACCCAGCTGGAGAGTCCCCTTACAAACCTGTTTCTCTCCTTCATTTTTCTCATTTCCAATATCACTTTTCTATCTATCAACCTGAAGTCTCCTGTGTTTTGTGGAATTTTGATGTCTGTAAGTTGGTTTAACAGCCAGTAAAAAAGGGCCGCAGTCCAGCGTTTAAGCCTCTTTTCTCCTTCTCTAGCTGTACGTTTGGCATAGACAACCTGGAAACCTTCTTCCCATTTTTCCAGCATTTTGGGTATGAGCTCTGGTGGGTCCTGAAGATCAGCATCGATAATCACAGCAGTGTCGCCTGAGACCCTATCCAAACCAGCTGTTATGGCGATCTGATGACCAAAGTTACGGGAAAAACTGATGATTTTTACATTTATATCATGAAAAGCAATCTGTTCCAGGATTGTCAATGTATCGTCGTTACTTCCATCATCAACAAAAATCAATTCATAGTCGTAGTTGGCTAAAGAATCCATAGTCGATTTTATTCTTTTATAGCATTCCTCTACGACCTGTCCCTCGCAATATGCGGGTATTATTATTGAGACGACTTTCATTGCTGTTTCCTCATATATTTAGTTATTTGAGCGCTTTTATTTAGAAATTGTTCACTCCAAACATTGATTTAAGTCTTTCGTGCAAGTATAAACAAACTCAGCCCTGTTGGTAAATTAAATAGTCTACAATAACTATTTTCAAGTGCTAATAGTAAATAGAGAAAAAAATTAATTGCTTTATTCATCTGAAACAGGTCATTTTTTTCCTTCGAGGGCTTAATAATTTTGTCTATTATTGCTCTCTTGATGAAAATTGGAAAAAAGAGGGAAAAGTTCCAATAAGATATTCTCACAATTTTTAAACCATTTCTTTCAAAGAGAGCCTTTACTTGTTGCTTGCCGTACCTTCGAAAATGTCTATTGAGGATATCATGATTGCTCCAGAGAATATTGAGAGCAGGGACAAAGGCCAATATTGTTCCTTTCTCCTGCAAGACTCTTTTCCATTCGCTAACAGCTTGGTGGTCATCAAGTATATGTTCCAAAATGTCTGAAGCTATGATTAAGTCAAATTCTTTTCCTTTAAATCCCAATTGTGAACCATCCATCTGGATAATATTTTTGATGTTATTTTTTCTGCAAAAATGGATTGCCTCATGGCTGATATCAATGCCAATGACTTGATTAAATTTTGCTTTTTTCAAGTCAATCATTAACCGGCCTGAAGAACATCCGACCTCAAGTATCTTGGTTTTCTTTTCGAATTGCTTGATAATTCTTAGAATAAGATCTCTTCTTGATATAAACCACCAGTGGTACTTTTCTAATTTGTGGTATTTTTTTTCAAATTCTTTTTCCATTTGTATTAGTCAACTTAATTCAGCCAAAAATCAGTAAACCTATCCTTTTCAAAACATCTTCTCGGTTTAAACTCGCCAAGCTTTAATCAAAATCAGCCTGAGCCATATCTTTTAATTCAAACATTCTTTTAATCTGCTGTTCGGTCACCCGCGTATAAGAGATCTCGGGCAGTTCTTGCGATCCAAAAAAATCTACTGCTGAGGTTTCAATGCTTGTTTGCGGGCTGCCCCCAACGATATCACATAAAAAAAACATCTTATAGACGTACTTGGGGTCTTCGGGATGATGCCCGTGTTTGCTGCGGTCATAAACAGCCAGCAGTCTTTTGGCTTTGACTTTGTAGCCTGATTCTTCCCACACCTCCCGTTCCACATTCTCACTTGGTGACTGGAGGATATCGGCCCAGCCGCCGGGCAGGGTCCAGCGATCATCAGCATTGTCTTTGACCATCAGAATTTTCTCTTTTTTAAAGACAACTCCTCTGACATCTATTTTAGGAGTAGCGTAACCGGTTTCGTTGGTCAGGTAATTCTGCACCTCTTTAAAATCGTGATTGGTATAGTTGGAGATAATTTCAGATGCAATCTCCTGCAGCTGCTTGTACCGTTCGATATCAAATTTGTCTTTTGCATAAGTCAATCCATTCTGGGCGATCGCCTGCAGCCTTTGGGTCCACTCGATCCATTTCATGTGGAAAACTCCCTGATCAAAATGAGATAATCAAGAGTATACTATTGATAAGGCTGCAGTACAATCTCGAGTTGAAGTCTTTGTGTTTTTTAAGCTGACACAAAATAAGCTAAATGCGGTTTCTTAAGAGCTTTATCAATTTTATTATAATCTGGATTGTCAATTAAAAATCCAGTAAGATTGAAAAGTCGTTAATATGAGTTTATCAATGAGTAAAAATGTTTATGAAAAATTAGCTAAGCATCTCGATAGCCTCCCCGGGGGATTCCCTGCTACTGAGAGCGGTGTAGAAATAAGGATCCTCGAACGTCTCTTTACTCCTGAGGAAGCAGAACTCGATCTGAAACTGACTCTAATTCCTGAGGAGCCGTGGGTGATTGCCCACAGGGCGAAAATTCCTGAAGAAAAGGCTGCTGTCATGCTTGAGGATATGGCAAAAAAAGGCCTGATTTACAGGATGAGACGGAGCCGAAAACCGGTTAAATATCTAACGTACCAGTTCATAGTTGGGATCTGGGAATTTCATGTGAATGACCTTGATCCAGAGCTTATTAAGGATATGAATGAGTATATTCCTGTTCTTTTTAACTTAGATACCTGGGCAAACGTTCCCCAGCTGAGAACCATCCCTGTGGGAAAGAGTATCGATGCCGGGCTCAAAGTCATGCCTTATGAGCATGTTGAAGAACTGGTTCGCAGACAAAAAAGATTTGCCGTTGCCCCCTGTATCTGCCGTAAGGAAAGAGAAATAATGGGAGAAGGCTGTGGAAAGCCCATGGAAAGCTGCCTGGTTTTTGGAGGTGGGGTCGATTATTATGTCGAGAATAACATAGGAAGAGAAATCACCCTGGATGAAACTCTGGGAATCCTGAAACAAGCGGAAAAAGCAGGTTTAGTCCTACAGCCGAGCAACTCAAAAAATATCGTGAACATCTGCTGCTGCTGTGGCTGCTGCTGTCAGGGTTTGAAAAATATAAAAAAGTATCCTAAGCCGGCACAGCTTGTCTCTTCCCCTTTTCAGGCCGCGATCGATTATGACCTTTGCAGCGGCTGTGGGGTTTGTATAGAGCGGTGCCAGATGGATGCTTTCCGGATGGAGGGCTCGCGTGTGAGTTATGAGAAAGACAAGTGCATTGGCTGCGGACTTTGTGTCACCACCTGTCCGACAGGCGCTCTCCGTCTGGAGAGAAAACCTGAATCCTTACAAAAAGAGATTCCGAAAACCTGGATAGAAACCCTTTACACCCTTGCCAAAAAAAGAGGAAAACTCGGGCCCCTCAGGGTCTTGAAAATAAAAGCAAGGACAAGCTTTGACCGCTTCCTGGCCGCCCGTTCCCGGGTTAGGCAGTAACTCTGATTTACTTGCTTTTTAAGTTGTTGATTTTGGTTTTTTAGGTGTGATAGTCTTATTTCAGGATTTCAGCAGATGGAAATTGAGGACACTTTTAAGAAAAGAAGTTGCATGGAGGAAGCATCATGAAAAAGGTTATTAATGGATTAGCCGTTTTTCTTGAGGGAGATAAGAGCGCACCACCGATCTTGTTCGTCCATGGATTCCCCTATGATCACTCGATGTGGAAAGTTCAGATAGAGGAATTTAGTAAAGATCATTTCTGTATCAGTTACGATATCCGGGGATTGGGGGAATCCCTCCCCGGCGACGGGCAGTACACGATGGAATCTTTTGTCGATGATCTTGAGATCATTATGGATGAGTTGAACCTCGAACAACCGGTTCTATGCGGGCTTTCCATGGGGGGATACATTTCTCTGCGGGCACTGGAAAGGATGCCGGAAAAGTTCTCAGCAGTGATTCTCTGCGATACCAGAGCAGAAGCCGATAATAATGAAGGGAAATTGAAGAGAGCAGCCGCCATTAAAAGAATAAACCTCGAGGGATTAGCCCCTTATCTCCAGGATTTCATGATTACTTGTTTCTCTGATTATTATAAAAAAAATCATCAAGAGGATCTGCAGGCAATCATTCAGAAGTCATCCCGATTTGATACGCTAGGAGTCAAAGGCTGTCTGATCGCCATGCTCAGCAGAACCGATACTGTAGGTGCTCTTGAGAAAATTGAGATGCCAATCCTGCTTATCTTTGGAGAAGAGGATGCCTTAACACCTCCCGCGGATATGCGAGAAGTATTTCAAAAGATCGAACAGGGAGAGTTTGTTGAGATCAGCCGTGCTGGTCATATGAGCCCGATTGAAAACCCTATCGATGTAAACAAGGCGATTAGAGAGTTCTTGAAGAAGCTGTAAAGACGCCTCTGCCGATTTAATGAAAAATATTAACTGGTGTCTCCACTCTCCGCGTTGATTTTCAGCAAAATAGAAAGTCTGATTTGAAATCCTGACATATAAGCATTATGCTGTTGCTTTTACACGTTCCTCCTGTGACATCTTTGCCAGACGTTCAACCTCTTTTACATCCAGTTTCAATCCTTTGGCCACCCGGCTTCCATATTCCGGATCAGCTTTGTAGAAGATAGCAGACTGGCGTAGCTGTATGCGTTTTTGGGCGCCGCCTAGATGATCCACGATGTTGCCGATCAGGTGATCTCTATCCATCTCGGTCATAACTTTGCGGAAGAGAACTCCGGCCTGCTGGAAATCATCATTGGGATGGAGATAAGGAGTCCGGGCTGCATGCTCTGAGACCTTAAAAGGAGGCTCTCCTGTTTTTGGATCCGGTTCTGGCCCGCCGAAACTGTTCGGCCAGTAATTAGGCCCGCCGCCGCCATTTTCATCGAGCCGCATGAATCCGTCTCTCTGGTAGCTGGTCTCGGGAGCATTTTTCGGCATATTCACCGGCAGCAGGTGATAGTTCGGTCCCAAGCGGTGGATATGGGTGTCATGATAGGAGAACAGCCGGGCTTGCAGCATCTTATCCTGGGAAGTGGCAATACCAGGGACCAGGTTTCCCGGACCGAATGCCGCCTGTTCCACTTCAGCAAAATAATTGATGGGATTCCGGTTAAGAACCAGTTTGCCGATTTTAATGGGCGGGACCTCGGCATGGGGCCAGACCTTGGTGATGTCAAAAATATCCCAGTGATAATTTAATCCTTCTTCTTCAGTCATGATCTGCATTTCCAATGTCCAAGAAGGGAATTCGTCGCGGGCGATAGCATTGAAAAGGTCTTCTGTGGCATGGTCAGGATTTTCTCCAGAGATACGGGTAGCTTCATCGCGGGTCAGGTTCTTGATTCCCTGGTCGGTTTTGAAGTGATATTGTACCCAAAAAGCCTCTCCCTTTTCATTGTACCACTTATAGGTATGGCTGCTGTACCCGTTCATGTGGCGGTAGCTGGCGGGAGTACCGCGATCTGAGAAAAGCACGGTAACCTGATGAACCGACTCTGGTGTAAGAGACAGAAAATCCCAGAACATATCCGGATCTTTTAAGTTGGTGGCCGGATGCCTTTTTTGGGTGTGAATGAAATCCGGGAACTTGAGGGGATCGCGTATGAAGAAAACCGGGGTATTGTTGCCCACAAAATCATAGTTTCCTTCTTCGGTATAAAATTTAACCGCAAATCCCCGGGGGTCGCGGGCTGCATCCGGAGAGCCTTTCTCGCCTCCCACTGTAGAGAAGCGGGCAAAGACCTCGGTCTTTTTGCCCACCTGGGAGAGAAACTTAGCCTTGGTGTATTTGGTCACATCTGCTGTGACCTCAAAA
>CAZLBV010000274.1:0-2725 GCA_964557845.1 uncultured Eubacteriales bacterium
CTCCCCTATCGATTTCAGTCTTTGCAAGTATTCATAAACAGACACATCTGTGTAAACATAAGTGTCGGCAAGGGCCAGCTTCTTTTCCCAAGGATGGAACTCATAGACTCTGCATCCAGAAGGAAGGATCGAGATCACATCATGATGCTGGGTAGCCCTTAGATAGTTTTTACCGAGCTTTGGGACATTGAAAACGATCTCATCTGTTCTGACCGTCCCCGGCACCAGGCGAGCTTCTTCTTTCTGTTCTTGGAGCAACCTGGGAATAGGGACGCGAAAATCGTATGTCTCCTCTTTTCCTTTGGTATTGAAGGTATAATAAGGATTAACTCCGATCAAACGCAATTTGTCTCGCAGGGCTACTGCTTCGAATTTTCTCGAATTGTAGAAGGTGTAAACCATTTGATTGTAAACATCCATGCCTAAACGCCGGAATTTCTGGACAGCATTCATTACTTGAGGAGTGATCTCAAGGGGGTGTTCAACATGAGTGACTATCAGTATCTCTCTTTTTCCGGGATGATGAAAATGATTAATGTCTCTGACTAAAGAATCCGTTATTCTCTGAGGAAGGGTTATCGGAGTTCGGGTACCAAGCCGTATCCTTTTTATGTGCGGGATTCTGGATAATTTAAACAGCATATGTTCGATCTTATGGTTGGGCAACAAAAAGGGATCGCCTCCAGTGATCAGAATTTCATTTAATTCAGGTGTTTCAGCAATCCAATTTATTGCTTTTTCCAGTTTTTCTTTGGACAACACTGCTTTAAATGAATATACATCTTCTATCTCCCAATTTCGCTGGCAATAAACACAGATCTGTGGACATGTCAAGATTGGTTTGAGAATAGCGATCATGGGATAGCGTCGGGTAATCCCTTCAATGGGAGAAGTATCTCTTTCCAGCATGAAATCCATAGAGGTCTCAGATGACTCTTTGTACTCAAGCATACTATTCACATAATGAAGAGAAGGAATGACCTGAGCTCGCACGACATAAGCATTAATGTTTTCCGGATCATTATCCATCAAGGATAAATAATAAGGAGTTATTCCGAAAGGTATTTTACTTTTTTCTGCGATACTGACTGCCTTATATTCTTCTTCAGTCAATTTGATCAAAGCTCTTAATGTTTTGGCATTGCGGATTATATGGCGTGTATGCCATTTCCAATTCTCCCACTCCAGCTCAGTAGCGCCAAAATATTTTAAAATACGGGTTTTATTGGCAATATTTCTTTTTTTTATATCGGCATCCAATCCACAGGGATAAGAATTTATAAATTCATAGGCATGGTGGGCTAACCGGGACAGATCGGCAGACCTTAACCGTGCTGCCTTTATTCCCTCATATTTAGCAAATGACGGAGCCTTTTCCGGATAAATCCCTGGTTTCCCCATTATCCCCTTGAGCAGATGTTCAATTTCTGCAAAAAAACCGGGATTGGGAGTTTCCAATTCTTTATTCTCAGGGTCATGGATCAGATTATTTATATATTGGAGGAAACTAAATCCTGAGAGATCCTCGTTTCTTTTCATCAAAACCTTTCTGAAGGTAGTAATGGCATCTCGTCTCAAGATATATTCCATAGGATGAATACTTTTACTTACCCCAAAAGTTTCATTAAAAAGTTGAGTTAAAAATTCTCTTATTCTTTTTCTTTTCTCTTCTACAGAATCTTTTGTCATAAAAATTTTTTGTAAAGGAGGAGAAATACTCAGTATATTTTGTAATTTTTTAAAATTTCGCCCTTGTTCCATTTTTCCACCGGAAAAGAAATTTTTCTGTGAACTTATCTTAGAATATCAAATTGATTTTAGCAAGTTTAAATTAAAACTTTCCTAAAAACCGGATCAATCCTTACGAAAATGCGCTCCTTTGCTGACCGGATTCCCGATGGCGGCATATGTGATCAACTGGGCAACCTGAATACCGTGCTTCAAACTTACTACCTTAGGATCCATTCTTGCTTCTTTATAAAATTTATCAATTCTATGCCTGAGATAGTCCAGATCTGCCCGAGCTCTTTCCAGCCTTTTTTTGGTCCGGATAATACCTGCATAGTTCCACATTGTGCTTCGGATCGAAACCCAATCCTGATTGATCAAAGCAGGATCGATCTCTTCTTCTTTCTCCGGGTAATACCATTCATGTATATCGGATGTAGTATAGTTAAATTCCGGATTGTAATGGGCTGCTATATATTCAGAAGCCCGCTTTCCCCATACTAATCCTTCCAAAAGGGATGTAGAGGCCAGACGGTTGGCCCCATGAAGACCGGTACAAGAAACCTCTCCCACCGCAAACAGGCCCTTTAAAGTACTATGTCCTACATCATCTACCAGGATCCCTCCACAGCAGTAATGGGCCGCAGGGACAACAGGAATCGGTTCTTTCGTGATATCTATACCATAGTATTTACAGGTTTTATAAATATTAGGGAACCTCTTTTTTATATCGATCGAGGTATAATTAGCCAGATCAAGATAAACATAATTTGAATTGGTGTTGGTCATCTCCTCATAGATAGCCCGAGTCACTTCATCTCTAGGCGCCATCTCCATATCGGGATGATATTTTTCCATGAAGGTTTGGTGATTCTTTGTCTTCAACCGGGCCCCTTCTCCTCTGACTGTTTCTGAGATTAAAAAGCCATCAGCATCCCTGTGAAAAAGCGAAGTGGGGTGGAACTGGATATATTCCATGTTTATTATCCGCGCACCG
>CAZLBV010000275.1:0-2587 GCA_964557845.1 uncultured Eubacteriales bacterium
CCCTCGGATTCCACCCATATTTTTCCATTATGTAGTTCTACAATTCGTTTGCAAAGATTAAGGCCGAGGCCGAGACCAGAGGTCTTCCCTTTGATCCCGCCTTTTATTTGATAAAACGGTTCAAATATTTTTTTCTGAAATTTTTTGGGGATACCGATGCCGGTATCTGAAACACTTACTGTTAAATATCTGTTTTTTTCATAAGCTTTAACTCTTATTGCACCATCATCAGGAGTGAATTTAGCGGCATTCATGAGAAGATTGAAAATAACCTGTTTCAATCTGCGTTCGTCGAATTGAAAAAATTTATTGTCTACTTCCTTACTGATATTTAAACTAAGAGCAATTCTATGTTTAAGGCATTTTTGTCGTATCATATTAAATCCGTTTTCTATCAGGTCTCTTACATTTGTCTGTGTCAACTCCAATTTCATCTTACCTGATTCGATACGGGATAGATCCAAGATCTCATTGATCATATCTAAAAGATGCTGACCGCTCTCCCGGATGACTTTAATGTAATTGGATTGCTTTTCATTTAGTTCACCAAAATGCTTTCCTTCCAGCACTTGAGAAAAACCTATAATCGCATTTAAAGGTGTTCTGAGTTCATGGGAAATACTGGTCAAAAAATCACTTTTTGCCTGATTGGCTGACTCTGCTCTTTGTTTGGCTATAAGCAGCTCTCTTTCGGTTTTTTTATGCTGAGTAATATCTCGAATTATTACCAGTAGTAAGGGCCGATTTCTTATTTTGACCGGTACCGTTATTATTTCCACAGCTATTTTATTTCCGCTTTTATGATCCAGCTCAAATTCAACCGGACTTATTGGTGTCTCAGAAAGGATTTTATCCAAAATATCTGCTGCCTTGGTCTCCTGTTCTTTAGAAAAAAGATTAAGGTTGGAGATATTTTTCCCTAGGAGTTCTTCCCGGTTATATCCGAGAAGCTCTTCGGTGGATTTGTTGCAGGCTTCGATATAACCTTTGATGTCGCTTAATAAATATGCATCTGGAACAGACTGCAGGATGGTTTTAAATTGTTCTTCAGATATTCTCAAGCTTTCTTCGATTTTTTTTCTGCGTGTAATGTTGCGAATAATTCCCTCTTCTCCGCTAAACTCATTCTCATCATCAAGGATCGCTCTGCTGTTGATGGATACAATTATCATTTTTCCATTTTTAGTGCGGAGTTTAATTTCATGATCATCAACAGATCCTGCTTTTTTAAGCCTCCGGATCAATGTGTCATGTTCGGAGGGGTAAATACAGAAATGATTAAACTGTCTTCCTATCATTTCTTCGGGCCTATAACCTGCCTGCATCCGGATGGAGGGGCTTATGTGTGTTATTCTTCCATCTTTATCAGTTCTAAAATATACATCATGAAGCAGTTCAAATAGGGTGTGATATTTTTCTTTTCCTTGTTTAAGACTCGATTCATCCAGATTCAACTGGGTAATATCTATATAGATCGCTGCCGTTCTACCGGGAGAAGGCTGGAATGCTTGGATCTCAAATACTCCTTTTATTTTATTTTTTTGATAAATGATCTCATGTTTTCTCCACGATCTTCCTTTCAGGGCGACTCGTTTTAAATTGTCTGGGATATCTGTTTCATTAAAGAATGGTACAGCTTTTTCAATTGGTTGATTTAAATTTCTTTTATTCTCGAGAAGGAGGATCCTGTCTGCTTCATGATTAGATTTTAAAAGTATCAATTCTCCTTTGTGATCCATTTCATATAACTGGATTCCCAAAGAGAAAAAATCCATCATCGGGAGATATTTGTATTCATTCGTCTCAAAGACCGGATTCTGATCTGAAAATGAATTTACATGAGTTTCCTTTGATTGTTTGGGTTGGTGGTTGAGTTTTGATAAGATTTCCTCTTCAGTTTTTTTTGAGGATTGCATTTTTCTGACCCCCCATTGTAAATGCGGTTATCCTATTTAATCATCGTCATAGCTTTATTTGTTATTAAGGGGCTTTTATATTTTTTTTCGGTAAGCTGGATCAAAAGACTTTCCTGGTTTTCTTTGTATTGGGCTTTGATGCTCAGTATGTCATCTTTTATTTCCAGAAAAGCATCAACGAGATTTGGATCAAAATGGGTTCCTCTTCTTTCTATTATAAAGTTCAGGGAGTCTTCAACAGAAAGAGCATCCCGGTAGGGTCTTTTAGTTGTCAACGCATCGAAGACGTCAACAATAGCCACAATGCGGCCGATAAGAGGAATATCTGTGCCTTTTAGTCCCTGAGGATATCCGGTTCCATCCCATTTTTCGTGATGGGTAAAGGCGATTATTTCGGCAAATCTGATAAAATCAGCTTTTGAGCCATGCAGGATTTGTGCGCCAATAGTAGTATGTTGTTTCATGATATCCCATTCATCAGGATCAAGGCTTCCTTGTTTAAGCAGGATTTTTTCTGGAATTCCAATTTTGCCTATATCATGCATTGGTGCGGCATAGAGGATGATCTCTACCATTTCGTCGCTCAACCCGATTTTTCTTGCCAGAGCGGCGGCATAATGGCTGATTCTGCGAATATGAGCACCGGTTTCTTCATCTTTGTATTCGGCGGC
>CAZLBV010000276.1:0-5520 GCA_964557845.1 uncultured Eubacteriales bacterium
CCTTCCCTCATTATGGAGAGGAAGCCCCTCTTGTAGGAAAGAAGGGGTCAGGCACAATCTTTTTTTCCAACTGCGGGCTTCGCTGTATATACTGTCAGAACTATACCATCAGTATCGAAGGAGAGGGAGTAGAGATCCCGGACCGCCGATTGGCGGAAACCATGCTTAATATACAAAATATGGGGTGTCATAATATCAACCTGGTCACACCAACCCATTATTTACCCAATATTGTAAATGCTTTGACGATAGCTGTTCCAAAAGGATTAAAGCTGCCTTTGGTTTATAATACTGGTGGTTATGAAAGGGTAGAGATCCTAAAATTATTAGACGGAGTCATTGATATCTATATGCCGGATTGCAAATATATGGATCCTGAATATTCCGCCAAGTATTCAAGCGAAGCTTATAGTTATCCTTACTATGTAAAGGGAGCTCTAAAAGAAATGTATCGCCAGGTAGGGGATTTAACTTTAGATGCAAAGGGGATTGCCCATCATGGCCTTATTATCCGGCATTTAGTGCTTCCGAACAGGCTTGCTGGAACCCGTGAGTTCCTGAAGTTTGTAGCCGAAGAATTATCGAAAAACACATATGTGAATATTATGCGGCAGTACCGCCCGGAATACAAAGCCAAAGACTATCCGGAAATAAACCGCCGGATAACATCAAAAGAATACAGCGAAGCTCTTGCATGGGCTAAGGAATTTGGTCTTAATCGTATGGCCAGAGGATAAAAAATCTTATTTTGTTATTGAATTAAACATAAATATTGTTTAAATAAAACGCAGATGGAATAAAGAAAAACAACCATCTGGTGTGAAATAATTATTTTAGAGGAGTCTTATATGAAACATTCAAGATCAATCTTTTTTTCTGTTTTAGGATGTTTTTTGTTCAGCGTTGTACTAAGCATTGCTTTTTCTCAACCGATCGGAAGCCAGACTATGGGTAATGCTTTCCTTAAAAAAGTTGAATACAGAGAGATCGGACCTACTAGAGAAAGCGGCAGATTTGTTGATTTTGCTTGGACACCCTTAGAGCCGAATACCTTTTATGCTGCTACTGCTTCAGGAGGATTATGGAAAAGCGTAAATAATGGAGTTACTTTTGAGCCTATTTTCGATCACCAGGAAGTTTTTTCTATCGGTGATGTGGCAGTTGCTCCCTCTGATCCAAAGATCGTTTGGGTGGGGACAGGAGAAGCCAATAATTCAAGAAGCTCATATTGGGGAAACGGCATGTACAAATCCACAGATGCCGGAAAGACCTGGAAAAACATGGGATTAAAAGAGTCCCATCACATTGGAGCGATCGAGATACATCCCACTAATCCCGATATTTTATATGTTGCGGCGTTGGGGCATCTCTATTCACAGAACCCGGAAAGAGGATTGTACAAGACTACAGATGGAGGTCAAACCTGGGAAAAGGTATTGGAAGTGGTTGTAGAAGGAAGACATATAGGAGTAGTTGACTGTGTGATGAATCCTAAGGATCCTCAAGTCTTGTATGCGGCAACCTTCGATAAAGAACGCAAACCTTACACCTATAATTTAGGAGGGCCTGGGAGCCGGATCTATAAAACGGTTGATGGAGGTAAAACCTGGACCAAATTAGGAGGAGGGCTTCCTGAGGGGATGCTGGGACGTATTGGGATCGATGTCTACCGTAAAGATCCGAATATTGTTTATGCTTGCATCGAGAATGCCAATAAGCCAAATTTGTCCGATGAAGAAAGGCTGAAAGAACTCCGTGAAGATAAATCCAGCCAGGGAATGGTCGACGGAGAAGTCTATCGTTCGGATGATGCCGGAGAAACCTGGAGAAAAGTGAGCCCGGATGATAGAAGCATAGGCGGGGCTCCGGCCTATTATTATGGACAGATCATAATCGATCCTAATGATGACCAGGTGGTTCATGTCCTGAGTGCAGCGTCCTGGGGAACCTTTGACGGTGGAAAAACCTGGAGGCGTCGTCCGCTTCGTCTGGGAGGTGATGATCATGCGCTCTGGATCGATCCAAGAGACTCCAACCATATATGGATCGGCTACGATCACGGCATGGGGATCACCTATGACGGCGGCTTGAATTGGATCCATCCGGATAATCAGCCCTTAGCCCAGTTTTATGCCGTGGCTGTGGATAATTCTTACCCATACCGTGTGGCAGGAGGACTTCAAGATAATGGTTCCCATTTGGGGCCCAGCGTTAAACCCGGAGGAGGACCAATCGTACTCGAGGATTGGCAGTCGGTTGGCGGCGGAGACGGAATGTACAATGTTTTTGATTGGAAAACCAACCGCTATCTCTATAATGAATCACAATTTGGCCCTCTCCAGAGGATCGATCTTAAAACCGGAGAACGGAAAAGGATCGCTTATTCCCAACAGGATCCGGATATGCGCTGGAACTGGTGTGCACCTATCCTGGTTTCCCCGCATGACAGCGATGTTATCTATCACTGTGGAAACAAGGTAGTGAAATCACCCTACCGGGGGGAGTACTGGGAAGTCATAAGCCCTGACTTAACTACCAATGACCCGTCTAAACTGACTACAGGTAAAGGCGGAGACGGGAATATCCAGTACTGCACCATCACTGCGATCGATGAATCTCCTTTGATCCCGGGTATTATCTGGGTGGGAACAGATGACGGCAATGTTCAGATCACCAAGGATGGCGGGGCTCACTGGACATTGCTGAATGATAATATCACAGGTAATCCCGGATATTGGGTTAGCCGTGTCCATGCATCGCCCCATGATCCGGGCACGGCCTTTGTAACCTATACTGGTTACCGGCGTGATGATTTCCGGCCATTTGTGTACAAAACCACAGATTACGGTCAGACATGGATATCGATCGCTTCAAATCTGCCGAATGCGCCCATCAATGTGATCAAACAGGACTATAAGAATCCTAACCTTTTGTTTGTGGGAACCGAATTTAATGTTTATGTCTCCATAGATGGTGGCAATAATTGGTCACTTATGAAAGGTGACATGCCCACTCAGCCGGTACATGACCTGGTGATCCATCCCCGTGAAAACGATCTGGTAGTAGCCACACATGGAAGAGGTATTTTTATTACCGATATAACGGTCTTTCAGGAATTGAATCCCGAAGTTTTGGCTAAGGATATTCATTTGTTTGATATAGAATCCAAGGTCCGCTGGGTAAATCCACGGGATATGCATTCCAGTTCAGCTAATTTTGCTGGCGAAAATGAACCAGTAGGGATCGTTATCAACTATTATCTCAAAAACAAAGTGGATGACAATGTCAAAATAGCGGTATATCAGGGTGATCTGCTTATCAACGAGCTCACCGGGAAAAAAGATGCCGGATGGAATAGTGTGTTGTGGCGGATGGATAAAAGGCGGGAAAGATCAGAAGAAGAACAAAAACAGATCAAAGAAATGCTGGATCGTTACGCTGAATACGGATACCGGCCGAGGAATATCAATATCAAATATGATTCCAGTCCGGCTCAACTGGGAGAATATAGAATAGAGTTAACAGTAGGAGATAGATCATTTACTAAGTTTGTTTCGATCGTGAAAGACCATTGGTTTGACGAAAGATGTTATTAGGAATATAAATGCCGTAAAATTTCTACAAAGATCTAAATTTAATTTTAAATAATCCCAGAGAATTTATATTCATTTTTAGAAAATATTTTTTCCAGGAGCAGTTTTTTTTATGATTGAGAATATAAAGAGTAGTAGTCAAGATCAACAGGTTGTGGTTAAAGAAAGCCGAAGAGAATCGGGTTACCGGTACCGTCTACTTAAAACTTGGGCAGAAATAGATCTTCCTGCCCTTCGCCATAACATATCTTATATAATGAAAAAGATGGAAAAGGGTATCGACATCATGGCGGTAGTTAAATGTAATGCCTATGGCCACGGTGCTGTGGAAGTGTCTAAGCAGGCTCTTTCTCTTGGTGTAAAAGTGCTTGGTGTATCCAGCCTTTCCGAAGGAATTGAGCTGCGAAAAGAATTTGCTGATGTGCCGATCGTGATTCTCAGCTCGGGGATGGGAGGTCAAGCTCAGGAATTTGTAAAATATAAACTTTCTCCGGTTGTCTGTTCCTGGGAGGTGGTAAATGCTCTGGCAGCGGAAGCCAAAAAAAGAGGGGAAAAGGCTCACGTTCATATAAAGATAGACACTGGAATGGGACGGATCGGAGTCTGGCATGAAAAAGCTGATGAATTTGTCCGCCAGGTGTATAAAATTCCCGAGATAGAGATCGAAGGCGTTTGCTCTCATTTTGCCACTTCAGATGAAGAGGATTTGAGTTTTTCCCAATATCAGCTTAAATGGTTTAACCGTTTTCTGGAAAAGATCAAAGACCTGCCGATAAAGTATAAACACATATCCAACACCGCCGCTCTATTCAATCTTCCTGAATCCCATTTGAATATGGTTCGACCCGGTTTGTCCGTATATGGGATTAGCCCGTCTGTACATGTCAAAGGGACCAGCGAGCTCAAGCCTGTTCTAACACTAAATACAAAGATAGCTTTCATAAAGACTATCCCGCCTGGAAGGACACTAAGTTACGCCCGGACGTTTCGGACAACTAAAGTGATGAAAGTAGCGACCCTTCCGGTTGGATATGGTGACGGGTATCCCCGGGCTCTTTCCAATCAGGGCTACGTTTTGATCCACGGAAAAAAAGCCAGGATATTGGGTACGGTAACCATGGATCAGATGATGGTGGATATAACCCGAATCAAAAATGTAAAAGTCGAAGAGGTCGCGGTCCTTATCGGTCAACAGGGCAATGAGGCCATCAGTGTGACGGATATAGCCAATAAAGCCGGGACCATTCCTTATGAAATCCTCACGAATATTAATAAACGAGTTCAACGAATATATTTAGACATTTGAGATGAAATACCTAAAAAGCAGAAGATAGAAGTTAGTGAAGCAGAAGATAGAAGTTAGATGATAGAATATAGAATGAAGATCTTCATAATCCTATCTCTCATCAACCCATTGACTCATTTACTTATTCACTTCATAACCCATTCCCTCATTCACTCTTATACACATCTACTTAGTATGATGTTTGCGTTTGAGGGCAAGTGCCGAGGGGGTTACCGCCAGTCCTCCCAGGGAAGTTACTCTTAGTTCAGAGGGCATCATTTTCCCTACTGCCATTACTGCATCTATGGTTTCATCTAAAGGGATGGGATTCATATAGCCCCCCAAAATCAAGTCAGCGCAAACAAAAGCACTGGAAGCCGCCACGGCATTTCGGGTGTGGCAGGGGATCTCGCAGAGCCCCTGGACCAGATCACATACCAAACCCATGGTGTTTTGGAAGGATATGGCGGCAGCGTCAACTGACTGTTGAGCTGTTCCTCTAACAGATTCTACTACGGCTGCAGCAGCCATGGCGCCGGCCGCTCCTATCTCAACCTGACATCCCGCAACCTCAGCCGCAAATGTGGCTCTTGAGGCAACAATGAGCCCAATGCCTCCAGCAGCGAGAAGAGCCAGGGCAAT
>CAZLBV010000277.1:0-33851 GCA_964557845.1 uncultured Eubacteriales bacterium
TGCGCTTGGCGCGGATCTCGTTGGTCGTAAACCGCGGCTGTCCGCCGCCGCCAATGCACCCGCCCGGGCAGGCCATCACTTCAATGAGGTCGTAATCTGAATTTCCTTTCTTGATTTCATCGCACAGGATACGTGCATTCGAAAGTGTGTGTGCAATGCCAAGCTTTAGTTTTATCTCGCCTATCTCCATTTCAACAGTGCGAATGCCGTCCATGCCCCTCACTTGCTTGATGTCGGTGTTTAACAACGTTTGGCCGGTTATTTTTTCATAAGCAAAACGAAGCACTGCTTCACTCACGCCGCCTGTATTGCCAAAGATAACTCCGGCACCGGTTTTGAAACCCAAAGGCAGATCGAAGGATTCCGGTGTTAGTTTTCTGAATTGAATACCGGTTTCATCTGCCAGGAGACCCATCAACCCTCCTAAAGCATCGATCTCCCTGACCAATTGTCCCTTGGCCAATCCCCCTATGGCCGGATTGCATGACATTTGGGCTATAGTCTCAAGATGAATAGTAATCAAACAGGTTTTTAAACCCATTTTTGCGCATATGTGTGCGGCTTCACAACCTGCATGTCCTGCACCAACCACCAAAATATCATAGTCCATGTTATTATGTACCTTATCTCAAGATCCAGGATAAATTAATCCAAATTTTGGATTTTATTGTCACTAACTATAACGTATTTTTAGAAATTTGTCATGTCGGTTTGTTGGTCGGTTTATAGGTTGGGGAGCTTATTTGCCCACACAAAAACGGCTAAAGATATTTTCAAGTATCTCTTCGGTATGAATTTCCCCTGTTAGCTGTCCTATCAAAGGTAGTGTTTTGCGAATCTCTTCGACATATATTTCAGCGGAATAGCCGTTCTGAAGCAGATACTGCCCTTCAATTAGAGCCTTTTCTATCTCTTCAAGAATCAGTTTTTGTCTGAGATGGAATATGATTTCTTCACTTTCCGGAAATTCAGGGATAAAATTCGTGAAAATTAGATCTTTAAGCTTATCTATATTTAACTTTTTTAATGCTGATATTTCGATCGATGGTGAACCAATGGTTTTGTTTTTTATTTTTTCCGTATCCGCTACTCTGGGTAGATCGGATTTATTGAAAATGATTATCTTTTTTTTGCTTGAGAATTTATCCAGGAATGAAAAATCTTCGGTATCGGCTTTTTTGGAGGAGTCCAACACAATCAGAACGCCGTCTACGTTTTCGATTATCTTTTTTCCCTTTTTTATTCCTTCCTTTTCAATTGGGTGAGATGTCTTTATTATTCCTGCGGTATCAATAAGAGAAATATTGATATCTTTTATCTGGATCTGTTCACGAAGATAATCCCTTGTGGTTCCAGGATGGGGTGTAACTATAGCTCTGTCTTTTCCCAGCAGAGTATTGAAAAGAGTGGATTTGCCGACATTGGTTTTACCTGCAATAGCAAGGGATAATCCTTCGTTGAGGATTTTTCCAATATTATAGCTGGCACTAAGGGTGACTATTTGTCCAGATAATTTTTCAAGAGTTTTTGTTATTGATTTTTGAGAGACTCTTAAATCCTCATCTGGGAATTCAATATCTGCTTCAATTTGAGAGAGAAGCTGCACAATACCCTGACGCAGCCCCATTAGTTTTTTAGAAAGGCTTCCCTCAATTTGATGAAAAGATAATCTCGCCTGTTTTATGGATGTGGAATGGATTATAGTATTGACAGCTTCTGCTTGGATCATGTCTAGTTTGCCGTTTAAATAAGCCCTTTTGGTAAACTCTCCTGGCTGCGCCAGCCGGGCTCCTGCCATGATCCCCAACCGAAGTATTTCTTCCATAACGACCGGGCTTCCATGTGAACTGATCTCTATCATGTCCTCTCCAGTATAAGAATGAGGGCAGGGAAAATAAGTTGAATAAGCTTTCTCAAAACACTCTTTTTGGTTGAAATCGTATATATTCCCAAGTACAGGAGTCCGGATAGGTATGTTCTTATTTTTTGATTTCGGAATAAATATCTTCTTTAAAATAGTTAAAGCCTTTTTTCCGCTTAATCGTACAATTCCCAGACCTCCATACCCCAAAGGAGTGGAGATAGCAATAATTGTGTCTTTTTCCATGTTTTTTGATCACAGAATGTAGGGTTCTAATCTGGGATTCTTTCAATCTTTCACAGGAAAGATCTTAACTTTTTTTAAGAATCCTTCCCCAATACTCTCTGTGCTTATTCCGGGAATTTGATTGATCGCTACATGTACAATCCGTCTTTCATAAGGATTCATTGGATCCAGGACCTCATTTTTGCCAGAGGAATGGACCTTTCGGGCTATTTCCTGAACACGGTCATTGAGTTCTTGTTCCTTACGTTTCCTGAAAAAATCACAATCGGTTTGGACTTTTTGTGAAGATATTTTATTAAGGAGGTGCTGAATAGCCATGAGTAAGGCACCGTCATTTCTTAAAAGAAAAGATTTATCCGGTCCGTCGAAAATAATATAAAGGATGTCGTATTTTCTTTTAATATGGTATTTAAGATCAAAAGGAAGATGAGATAACAGATTATCTAAAAAAGATTTAGCTGAGTTTTCTTCTCCTGAATTTTTGGGCCACGCACGAATCACAATTTCTTTGGTCTTTATCCCGAATAATTTGGTTTTTTCAGCGACAATTTCATAATTTAATTGAGACCTGGGATGCTTGAGGACATGTTCTGCCAGACTGATTGCGTCTTCGAGATTACGTCCTTTGAATTCCTTCCTAGTTTTATTTTTTTCTTCTTTTTGCATTTGAATCTCTCTTATTTTTTTTCATGAGCTTGTTGGTGATATACTGTTGTCCTATTTGAAGAACATTATTTGTCAGCCAGTAAAGAACGAGACCGCTCTGAAAATTCATGAAAAAAATGGTCATCACAACCGGCATAATCAGCATCATTTTTTGCTGAGACGAGTCTGCAGAAGTAGGTGTCATCTTTTGACTAATGAATTGAGTGATACCCATTAGAATCGGGGTAATATAGTAGGGATCCTTTATAGAGAGGTCATTTATCCAGAGAATAAAAGGACTATGACGGAATTCCACGGCAACTACTAATAAGCGAAAGAACCCCCAAAAAATAGGGAGTTGGATCAATAAGGGGAGGCATCCGCCGGCTGGGTTGACTCCGTGCTCTTTGTATAAAGCCATGGTTTCTTCATTTAGTTTTCGTCTTTGAGCAATATCTTGCTTGGCTTTTTTGTACTTAGCTTTCAAGGCCTTAAGTTTGGGTTGAAGTTCCTGCATCCGAGCCATTGATTTGGTGCTGCTGTAAGTCAAAGGAAAGAATAGAACTTTAATGATCAGTGTCAAAATGATAATACAAAATCCCCAGTTGGGTATAGTCTTATGAAGTGCCTTCATTGATTTATATAAAATTTCGGCAATAAACCCAAACAGGCCAAATCTAACCAATTTTTGTGAGTTATGCCCAAATTCAGCCAGAAGATCATATTGTTTGGGTCCCAGAAATGCTCTTTGCACACTATTTACCTGTAAGAAAAAGTATGGGATCGAATCAATCTCCTCTTTAATGAGTGCGGCGCTTGCGTTTTGGGCGGTAGTTACAAAAAGAGCTGTGAAGTAATTGTCGGAATAAGCAGCCCAGTTAACAAAGTTAAACACGCTTTGTCCTGGTTTATACTTTTTTTCCTCAAGATGATAAACTTTATTGGCGGCTAAGACTGTCATCCCATTTGAGCCTCCGAATCTACTTTTTTGTGCTTCTAAAGAAGGATTACGGATGCTCGGCCCCCAGCTCAGACCCGAGTTAATTTTTTGTCCATTTCTCCAAATGTTTATTTGGATATCAACATAATAAGTCCCACCTGAAAATTTAAAGATCTTTTCTACCCGGGTGCCTTTTTCATCGGCAAACTCAAACCGGATTTCGCCAGATCTCCCATTCTGTAATTCCAATGAGCTGGAAGAGGTAATAAAAAGAGATGAATTAATTTCTGCAGTGAAATTCGGGTCTTCAGTTATTATATAAAAAGGGTACCGGTTTATTTCCGTAGATTGCTCTGAGACGAGATCAACATTTTCTTCTTTATTGTCCTTTAGAAATTCTTTTAATCTCCAGCTTTTTAAAACCGCTCCTTTATTACTCCACACGGCATGATAGAGAGAAGTATCGACAGTGATATCTTTCTCTTCCTGTGCGGAAACAGGTAGAAATTTCTGTTCTTCCACCGGCTGCTGTTGGGAAGCAAGAGGTTTTTGTGAGGGAAGCGGTTCGACTGCCAGAGGTGATGTCTCAGCAGACTCGGGAGGCTGAACGACAGGCTCAGGAGCAGGTTCTTGTTTAAGAAATAAAGCTTGGTAAAGTACTAAAACCAAAAAGGATAGTACTATTGCTATTAAGAGTCGTTTTTCCATTTACCACGTCCTTTAAGGTACTGGATCTATTCCTCCTGGATGGAAGGGATGGCATTTGAGAATTCTTTTTGCTCCCAAGAAAAGTCCTTTGGCTAATCCATGTTTTTCGATCGCTTCGAGTGTATATTGTGAGCAGGTGGGATAAAAGCGACAGTGCTGGCCCAGTAAAGGCGAGATATACTTTTTGTAGCCTCTGATCAAACACAAGACAATCTTTTTCATCGATGTTTCCGGGTTATTATTTTGATGGCGTTCAGGTATTCTTCTTGTAATTCCATCCAAGGTGATTTATAAATCTCTGCTTTTGCTATTACGATTAAATCCATCGGATTTATAAGTAAGTGCTTATTTTGTCTGAACAACACTCTAATTCTTCTTTTAATTCGGTTTCTTTTTATTGCATCTCCAGTTTTTTTACTTGCCACTACAGCAAAACGGGAAAAATTAAATTCATTTGGACAATAGATAAGTGTAAAATATTTTCCTTTATAACGCTTGCCTCTCTTATATAGAGCAATGAAATCTTTTTGCTTTTTAATCCTCTCTCGAGGCCTGAGGGTTTCAGGCATTAGACAGCTAGTCTTTTTCTGCCTTTTTGTCTTCTATTTTTTATGACCCTTTGCCCGCCTGTAGATTTCATGCGGACTAAAAAGCCATGGTTTTTCTTTCGTTTTCGGTTATTAGGTTGATATGTTCGCTTCATCTTCTTTATCTTCTAATTCGATCTCCGATCTCTATTAAGGCCATATGTTAATAAACCTGGGACTATCTGTCAAGTTATAATCATTCCTGAATTATTCATAAAAAATGCCGATGTTTATATTAGACAATATAATATCACGAAGTTGGGATGTTTTACGGGGAGCACTTTTTTTCTTCAGATCATAGGTTTTAATATTCATTTTATATCGGCATTTATTACCCAGAGGGCGAGCCGGACTCCATTCAAGGGATTGGGTGGTTGGGCGTTGCGGCGGGTTTGCGGTGGACAACCACAGGTAACATGATGATGCACCTCCATCTGGGCGTTTAAAATATGTTAAATTACCCAGAGAACAAAAATTCAATTACAGAAGGTGCTAAAATGTATTATATGGGAGTTAATCATCATAAGCAATACTCTCATATGACTATTCTTGACAAAGGAGGAGAAGTATTAAAAGAAGGAATAGTCAACAATGACCAAAAAAATGTCCAGGAATTTCTTTTGGGTTTTGAAGGCGTTAAGGCGGTAGTGTAAGCCGTCTGGCCGGCAATCAAAGCCGAAAACACACAGATCTTATATGTGGATGTATTTGACTCATTGTGATTATTGAGATATAATGCTGTCGCGATCATGAATGATTTAAAGATTGGAGATAAAATTATCTATCCCAATCAGGGTTTGGGGATTATAGAAGATATTCAACGAGAAAATTATTTCGGAGAGAATTATCACGTTTTTCATGTCAGGATAATTAATAACAACACCCTGGTTTTGGTTCCGGCATCATGTACTGAGGAGATAGGGATAAGAAAACCTATTTCCGAGAAAAACATAAACAGGCTGTTTGAATTCATCGGAGACAGTGAGGTAGATATTGATACAAATTGGAAAGGCCGTTATAAAGAATATCAAACACTGATGAGAAGCGGCACAATCAATGAAATTGCGACGGTGTTAAAAAGCCTGTACTATTTAAACTTGACCAAACCGTTGTCTTATCGTGAAAAAAAGATGCTGGAAAAAGCCATGGAATTAGTTGTGCAGGAAGTATCAGAAGTTGCGTCATTACCCACTTCCCAGATAGAAGAAAAACTAGTAAATATTTTATCTTTGAGTTTTAAAGATTTAATCCCCAGAATAGATTCCCGATGAGACAGAATTTATCTTCCTGACAAAAACCAATTATTTAATTATAATGTGCTCTTCTTCCCACACAAAGGATACGGTTTATAGTTCAGAGTGTAAAGCTTTAATAAACTGAGATTAAAAAAGCCAAGGAATAATCTATTTATCTCGGGTAGGCGGCAATGAGAGTTATTGCAAAAAATCCTAAAGCATACTTTAATTATGAAATCATAGACACTTATGAAGCTGGAATTTCATTATTGGGTAGTGAAGTAAAATCTATTAGAGAAGGAAGGATCAGCCTTAAGGAAAGTTATGCGGAGATCAGAGATGGGGAAATATTTCTTGTAAGCTGCCATATCAGCCCTTATGAAGCGGCCAACAGGTTTAATCATGATCCCTTGCGGGAAAGAAAGCTGTTATTCCACCGTCAGGAGATTAAAAGACTGACCGGTAAGATCAAGGAAAAAGGGCTTACTCTGGTGCCAACCCGGGTCTTGCTCACCGAAAAAGGCAAAGTCAAGATAGAGATCTCATTGGCAAAGGGGAAAAGAGCTTATCAAAAACGGGAAGCAATAAAAGAGCGGGATAGAGACAGAGAAATGAAAGCTGAATTGAAAAGATTTAGATGAGCCCTCCCGATACATTTATCGATCTGTCAGTTTTATCAAGTTGGCGACAAATTCTGCTATAGCCGGCGCCGCAGTTAAACCGGGTGATTCAATGCCGATCAAATTTATTAAGCCGGGTAAATCTTTACCAGATTCCTCCTGAATAATGAAATCACGAAATCCATTTTTTTCTTCGGCTAACCTTGGCCGGATCCCTGAAATATCGGGAAACAGGTCCTCTCTATTTATATCAGAAAAATAATCATGACATGCAGAATAGAATTCCTCTTTGTGATCAGGCGCTACACTGTAATCAATACTATCTACATAGAAATGATTGGGGCCAAATTTTGTTTCACCTCCTAAGCTGATTACCAAGTGAATGCCCAATCCGTCTTTATAAGGAATTCCATATATGAGTCGTCCAATATTTAACTTTTTTCTTAATGAAAAATATTCACCTTTACAGTAGAGAAGCCGGTAACCTGATCTATCTATATCGATCCCAGCTTTTTCCGCAATACGGTCTGCATATAAACCGGAAGAATTAATGACAATAGGGGAGAAAAAGGCATAATTGTCTTTAGCTAAATGGAGAGTATAACCGCCCTGAATCCGGTCGATAGCTGTCACTTCAGAGTCATAAACAAGGATCCCCCCATTATTTTCAATTGTTTCTCCATAATAATTCATGAGTGCATGTGAATCAATTATCCCGGTAGAGGTAGATAGAAGGGCGGCATAGCCTTTTATTTCGGGTTGTATCTTTTTAAGCTGCCTTTTGTCCAGGATAACCAACCCCTTAGCACCGCTGGATTCACCCAAGAGCATAAGCCGTTGGAGTTCCATCATTTCTTCTTCGTTTCTGGCAACCACAAGTTTTTCCGTATTGCGGAAATTGATATTGTTTTTTCTGCACAATTCAAAAAGTTTATGGTTCCCTCGTACACAAAGCCGGGCTTTTAGAGAATCCGGATCGTAATACAGACCCGCATGAATAACCTCACTGTTTCTACTGCTGGTCTCTTGTCCATAGCTTAGATTTTTTTCTAGAACAACAACTTCCCGGCCGTTCCGGGCCAGCTCTGCTCCAATGGCAAGCCCAACAACTCCGGCGCCGATAATTGTGATCTCTGCTTTATCCATACTGATTTTAAAGTGTGAATTCCGCTATTAGGGGAGCATGATCAGAAGGGGCGGGGATTTTTCTTTTTCTTGGCCATAGATCGATATCTACAGATTTTAATTGTGCCAGCAAATTTTCAACAGTCAGAATATAGTCAATACGCATGCCCTGGTCTCTCCAGATAGAAGCATTAAGATAGCTCCACCAGGTAAATTGTTTATTTTCAGGGTAAAGGTGTCTGAACGTGTCAATAAGCCCCAGGTTGAGTAAATGTTCAAAAGCGTCTCTTTCTTCGGGGAGAGTCCCGATGGTTCCGGCCAGTTCTTCCGGAGAGTAAACATCAATATCCGTTCTGGCTACATTACAATCTCCTACTAGGATCAATAGATCGGTGAACACATAGTTGCCGGATAAATATTCGATGAGTTGTGAATACCAGGACTGTTTATACTCAAATTTTTCTGTGCCCGGCAGGTCGCCGTGAGGGGCATATATATTGATGACGGAAATATTTCCAAATTTGGCAGAGATTATCCGGCTTTGTCTATCCCAGTTTTCGTCCCCGAAACCGCAGCGGACATCGATTAAAGGAAACTTGGAACAGATTGCAACTCCGTTATATGTTTTTTGGCCAAAAACTTCACATTGATAGCCTAGCTGTTTAAATTCTTTTTCTGGAAAATTTTCAGATATTTGCTTTAGCTCCTGCAAACAAAGAATGTCAATGTCATGTCCCCGGTGAGCCAGCCAATCCAGGAGCAGATCTTTTCTTGCTTTGATTGAATTGACATTGAAAGTACAGATCTTCACTTTATTTCCTAGATAAATAGACACATTATTATACTTGAATTTGGGTATATTTCCAAAAGCAGAAATTAAAGAAAAAAACTAAATGCATATTTAATGAAACAGCTCAGGTGTTTTTATGGGGAGTGAATTCTACGGCTAATTTTATAGCTTCTATCATGCTTTTGGGATTTGCGGTTCCTGTACCTGCGATATCGAAAGCTGTTCCATGGTCAGGAGAGGTTCGGATAAAAGGAAGGCCCAAGGTCATGTTGACGCCGGTATCAAAGGCAAGCAATTTAAAGGGGATTAAACCTTGGTCATGGTAAAAAGCAATGATGATTTTGTTCCTGTGCCCCAGGAATTGGCGAAAAATCACATCTGGTGGATAAGGGCCGGATATGGGCATGCCTGCTCTCTGCATGGTTTTAACTGCGGGGATAATGATATCCATCTCTTCTTTACCCATAAGTCCGTCTTCGCCCGCATGGGGATTCAATCCGGCGGTAACATAAGAATAAATGCCGGGGCATAATCGTTCTATATTTTCATAGAGTTGATGAAAAAAGTTTTCCAGAGATTCTTTTTTTATTCTATCTATCGCTTGTCTAAGAGAAAGATGATGAGTAAAGAGAGCAACTTTCAGTTTATCAGACCAGAAAAACATGATTGACTGGGGGTAAAACCGGGATAAATATTCGGTATGTCCAGGAAGATTAGTGATGCCCGCGAGCTGCCATGAGTATTTGGATATAGGCGCAGTGACGAGGGCGTGAATCGTACCTTTTCTTGCTTGGTTTACCGCTTCTTCAAAATAGGCAAAGGATGCTTTTCCATTGTTTTGGTGGGGAATTCCTTGGGGAATGATTTTTCCCGGATAAGGAATTTCATGCAGCTTGATCCTATCAGATGGAAAGATCTGTTCTATCCCAAATTTTTGAATTTCTTTTTGCAGGATTAAATCAGACCCAAAAACAACAAACTCTGCAGCAGGAATCTCATTTGAAAAAAATAGGGCCTTGAGAGTGACTTCCGGTCCAATTCCCCCCGGATCCCCAATAGTGATTCCAACTTTGGGAAGGATCATTTTTTCTTCTTGTAATCATATGATGTATTTTTTACCGGTTTTTTGTTCTCTTGCGATTCATTTAATTCTTCCAGTTTGTAGATATATTTGATACTGGATTTGTAAATCAATAAATTAGGCTGGCCGCTCCGGTTAAGTTTGATGCATTGTCTATCATACCATTCAATATAACCCTCTATGGTTTCTCCGTCCATAAATACTATGGCAACCTGGGTTTTTTTATTCATCTGTTTGAGAAAATAGTAATTCTCAGCATAGGTTTCGAATGGAGGATGTAATTTCTTTTTGGCGGAATCCCGGCTCGCTTTTTCTTTGAAATCAGTAAGATTAGGTCGGATAAGCTTCCTGTTCATTATGTTTCTCCCAGAAATTGATTTTTAGGAGTTGGCTTGTTTATTTGACACAAATAATAGCATGATTAAGAACAAATAGCAAATGTTTTAAGATTAAGTTTTTTGGAAGGTCTATACCTCTAGATGCGCCACCAGTAGGAAAACTTGACAAAATAAAATCGTCCCTCATTGCGAAAAATACCCAATTCATCCTTTGCCTGGTTGTCATCCATCCCTATGTAAAAAACAGTACCAGGGCGATACTGATAGCTTAAAAGGATACTGTTATACAGCTCCTTATCATAATCATTGTAGTCGGTGATGAGTCGCAGTGATAAGGAACGGGATATTTGATAATTTATACGCTGGCTGATAAGGTTGATCTTGTACTCTGTGTCTCCCCCTTTTTCTTTATAAAAGGTATCGTTGTTGAAGTCATAGAGCAATGTAAGATTGGTTAAAGGTTTGAATGTAGTCTGTACTCCATACGAGATCTTATATCCTAAATAGGGATTTTCATCATAATAAATTCCATCTCCGATATTAAAATTGATACCGCCGGAAAACCAGGAAAGAGGATTTGAGCTCAAACGAAGGCGTAAGGATTGTTTTTTAAAATTTATGTTTTCATATCGTTCAAGTTCAGTGGTATATCCTCCATACAGGAATGTTCCTCTCCATCCACTAATAAACCAACCCAGGCGGATTTCTTCATCGGTGAGTGTGTTGGAAAAATCGTAGACTCTTCTATATTCGATAGATGGCCTGATATCTACGATCAATTCGTTTTGAGGAAGGATATTATATCCTAAACGGGTATTAAAGGACCTGATGTCTTTACGACGGAAAAAACCACTCGATGCCTCAAAATCTTCAGGAAGGTGCGTATAGTTAGTTGTTAATGACCAGTGCCGTGACTGGTGGTTGAAATCAAACTGCATGGCAGGAACAAGGCCTGTTTTTACTTCACCCAAACGGCTTTGAGAGGCAACGATCTGGAAGTTAAACCTGTTGGTTTGACTAATTTTGAATTGACCATCAAGACCTGCTGCCCGGTTGAAATTCTGAGTGATC
Source organism: uncultured Eubacteriales bacterium (assembly GCA_964557845.1). Classification (GTDB taxonomy): domain Bacteria; phylum Acidobacteriota; class Aminicenantia; order Aminicenantales; family Aminicenantaceae; genus CAZLBV01. Next base: position 11,248 of record CAZLBV010000277.1, read on the forward strand.
GAATTCCATGTGTCACCGGTTTCTTTATCAGTAATAATGATTCCGATATGGGATTCAGAATATAGATCCTGTTTGAGGCGGAAAATGTTAACAATACTTTTTGTAGTTTCAATTTCCTCATCCTCTTCTTCATCTTCTTCACCAGTTGGGATATCGATCAAAAGGGAATCTTCATCAAAAGTGCTTAGAAATCCTATGGTGGTTTTTCCCACCTTTCCGGTAAGTTTAGTTCCCCACGTAGGATTATTGATGGTTCTGGTGTAAACCAGCTCCATAGGGGTATCGAAGTAGTCTTTTCCTTCCAGAAAAAACGGCCTTTTCTCCGGAAAATATAGCGCATATCTTTGGTTGACATCGATTTGAGGCATATCGGCTTCTATCTGGCTGAAATCCGGATTAAAAGTGAGATCTGTTGTCATATTGGATGTGATTCCATATTTAAGGTTAATACTGGGCTCCGGATCGAGTTTATGTCCGGATTCCATCAGCCCGGTCATCACCGGCATGACCTCGAAATTTTTTCCTTTATCCAGCTCGCCTTCGATCACCAACTGGCCGGCTTGACGCAGAAATCCATTGATATTCCTTGACCTGGGATACCAATAGATTTCTTCATTTTTTCTGCGGATATTACGCTGTATCTGCAGTCCCCAGACCTGAGAAATGGAATCCGGGAACCTCAGGCTTTTAAAAGGAATGGCGATTTCTATCGAGTAACCATGGTTATCGATATGAGCTCCGGAAAGAAAAAAAGTGTCCCAGTTTTTATCGATCCGGCTGAATCCTCCGCCACGGTGCCGCCTTTGCGTTTCATTATAAATTCCATCTGATTGTACTCCGCAGGGATTCACCAGGAATACAAAGGCTCTTTTTTTATCATTAAAGGTATCTAAATAGATGCTGACTTCATCATCTCCCTCTACTTTATCCCTTTGGTTTAAGCAGGCGCGGATAGCCTTTGGATTTGAATCCTTACACCTAATCCCGATGTATAGATTTTTTTTATCGTATCCGATAAAAGCAATGGTTTTTTCTGTTGGCTCGGCTCCCTCAGTGGGTTCATATTGCGTAAAAGTGTCGACCACAAAAGCATCCTGCCAAAACTCATCATCGAGGTGGCCGTCTATTTTAGGCGGAGAGGAAAATTCAACCGCAATAATATGGTAGCTTGGCATGGCATTTCTCGTCCACCCTGAGAGAGTGTTTAAAACTGAGATCATGAGGATCGGGATCAACCTTATTATAGTTTTCATAATCGAATTTAAACCATGCGTGCGAATTGAATTGCATATTATAAGATAAAAAATTATATATGTCTCAAAATTATTCAACCAAATCTGTCTGGCTTAAATATAAGACGAACAGGGATTTTCTTTTGATGAAAATTATTCGTTATAAACTGGGATTATCAGTTCTATGAAACGGATATAACTAACCTGAATAGTTCAAGCTAATTATGCTGCTTTATTTCGCTGGATCAATCTTCTAGAAGATCGGCAACCGTTATATTTTTTTCCTTTAAACTGACACCCATGTCCCGGCTGAGTCTGGCCAGAGACAGGTTATAATCGATTATAGCCCGGATCTCTTGTGTCCGCTGAGAAGAGAGGTCGCGCTGAGCCTGCAGCACCAGATAATTGGTAGTAAGGCCGACTTTGAGTTTTTCTTCTTCGGCTTCCAGCTGTTTTTCCGCCAGTTCCCGGGCGATCTTAAGGGCCTGAATGCGCTTGTAATTAGTATCCACAGCCCGAACAGCTATTTTTAAATCCGTGTATATAGTCTTTTCTTGATTTTCGAGCTGAAGTCTCGACTGTTTGAGGTTGACATTGGCCTGGGCTAAAGCCGCCCTCGAAAAAATATTATTGATAGGAACATCCAGAGTGAGATTAATGGACCAATTCTGGTATTTAAATTCAAATACGTCTTTAAAGGAATCACCCGCTCCTCCCGGTATGATTGCGATCGGATCGCCGGTGGGGAATCCCGGAGGATAGATCAGCTGGGTGCCGGACACGCCCGGACTCCAATAAGAAGCCTGGAGGCGGAGGTCGGGCAGGGTCTGGTTTCTGGCATAAGAGAGATCGATCTCACTGTTTTTTAAACCGATCCGGCTGGATTGAAGATCAGGCCGGTTCTCCATGGCTATACTCAAAGCTTCATCGAGGCTTATATCCATTGGTTCATAGGAGGGTGTGTCTTGTGGAACGATCTGCATGAGTTTAGCTTCCGGAGAATCTGTTGATAGATTTAAAATGTTTTTTAGACGGTCCTCCATGTTTTTAACTTCTGCTTCCGCAGCCAGAATGTCGGCTTCCCGCGATGCAACCTGGGCTTGGGCGCTTACGATCTCAATTGGGGCTAGAGTTCCCACTTCCACTCCGCGCTGATTTTTTTCCAAGAGATCTTGAGCCAGCTGCAGTGACTGCTGCGAGACCTTCAGAGTATCCATGGCGTAGACCAGATTCCAGTAAGCTTCCTCTACACTGTAAACGGTTTCTTGTAGAGTTCGCTTCAGATCTTCTTCCGACATACCCAGTCTGTTTTTCGCTACAATGATCTCTCTCCGGCTCATCTTAGGGCCGAAATTTCTGAGAAGCGGTTGTGAGAAATCAAATTGCAATGTGCTGGAGTAGCGAGGATTGATAGTGGTTCCGGTTCTATTGGTGTCATATACTCCGCTGGAAAGAGAGACGGTAAAAGAACCTCCGGTAGGAATCTGCTGGACAATGTCTGTAGAATAATTAGTGTTTACAGTAGATAGGCTTTCCGTTGCATCCAGCCAGGAATATGAGGCCTGATTGGTGTCCTGTTTGCGGAAATTAAATGACATTGTGGGCATGAATTTCTCGTTAGCCTGAGTAACCGTAAGATCTGCCAGCTCTGGATTTAACATGGCTACAGCCACACCGAGATTATTTTCCAGCGCTTTGGCAATGCAGTCATTTAGAGTCATATTCAAGGTTTTTTCTGTGGATTGTGCCTGAATAGACAGGAACAATCCGAATACTGCCGCTATCACGGTTAATGTATGGAATTTTCGCATTTTACCTCCTTTTTAGTAACGTGGATTTGTATTGCTTTTTTTCATGATTAATTTTTTCTACTTATTTTTTGGTTCATTCGTTGCGTTCTTTAGGTTATTTTGAATTCATTTGATTATCTAACTGTTTTATTTCTAAGAAATTGATTCAACTTCGCCCTGATCAAACGATATTATTCATACCGCAGGGCATCGATAGGATCGAGTTTTGATGCCTTTTGTGCCGGATAAAATCCAAAAAAGATACCTACTGAACCGGCGAAAATAAATGCCAGGAGAATGGAACTCAGAGAGACTACGGTTGACATATTGCTGAAATGGGAAATGAGTTTCGAGCTTCCAATTCCCAGAGCAATGCCGAGCAAACCTCCTAAGATGCTCAAGGTAATGGCTTCGATCAGAAATTGTAATAGGATATCTTTTTCCCTCGCTCCCACTGACATACGAATGCCGATCTCACGTATCCTCTCGGTTACCGAAACCAGCATGATATTCATGATACCGATACCGCCTACCAGGAGTGAAATGGAAGCTATCCCGCCCAGCAGGATAGTTAGGATCTGGGTGGATTCAGCAGCGCCTTCGGCGATATCCGACATGTTCCTTACATTAAAATCATCTTCGGCCCCGGGAGCGATCTTATGCCTTATTCGAAGGATCTCTTCAATCTGGGCCATTGCTTCCTCTGTTTTTTCCGCAGAAACAGCGGATACATCGATCGACTGGATATAATTTGTTCCAAGAAGACGCATCATTGCTGTAGAGTAGGGAATGAAGATCACATCATCCTGGTTAAACCAGCCCCCTGATTCACCCTTTGATTGCATGGTGCCGATGACGCGAAAAGGAATTTTTTTGATACGTATTACCTGACCTATAGGATAGGCTCCTTCAAACAGGTTTTGATTGACCTCGCTTCCCAAAACGCATACTTTTTGGGCGCTATTTACCTGCTGTTCGTTAAAATAGTTCCCTTCTTCCAGTTCCCAGTTGCGGATGATTGGATAGCTGTGTCCGGTTCCATAGATACTGGTATTCCAGTTTTTATTTTGGTAAATAACCTGAGCACGGGTGTTGACTGAGGGAGACACATGGCTTACTGTGTCACTGTACTCAAGTATGGCTTCAGCATCGGCTTTGGTAAGAGTTTCACGCGTGCCCGCTCCTCCCTGCCGGCCTCCAAAGGACATGCTCCCTGGTCTGACAAACAAAAGGTTGGTTCCCATTTCACTGAATCTTTTTTCCACTTCGATCTTGGCTCCTTGACCGATACTTACCATGGCGATCACTGCACCGACTCCGATGATGATTCCCAGAGCAGTCAGGAAAGACCGCATTTTATTTCTGGCTAATGCATTAAGAGCAACACGAATCGTTCTCAGTATCTTCATTTTCCATTCTCCTCGACACTTTCAATAAGGCCGTCACGAATGTGAATTATTTTGTCAGTTATCTCAGCTACTTCCGGATCATGGGTTACCAGTATGATCGTGATTCCTTCCTCTTTGTTTAGTTTTTTAAACACACCCATGATCTCATTCCCGGTTTTGGTGTCTAGATTGCCGGTAGGTTCATCGGCTAAAATAAGAGAGGGTTTATTGACCAATGCCCGGGCAATTGCTACACGCTGTTTTTCTCCTCCCGACATCTGGTTGGATTTATGCATCTCACGGCCCTCAAGACCTACCTGTGCCAGGGCCTTAAGGGCCATTTCGCGGGCCAGCCTCGCGTGAACATTGGAATAGATTAGAGGAAGCTCTGTATTTTCCAGAGCGGATGTGCGTGCCAATAGGTTAAAATTCTGAAAGACAAATCCGATTTTTTTATTTCTTATTTCCGCCAGTTGATTTTTATCGTAGGTCGAAACCTCTTTTCCTTCCAGGAAATATTTTCCGGATGTGGGTTTATCCAGACATCCGATTATGTTCATCAAAGTGGATTTTCCCGAACCGGAAGGCCCCATGATAGCAAGTAACTCACCGGGTTTAATATTGTGAGACACCCCTTTTAAGGCATTTACTTGAGTTTCACCGACTTGATAGGTTTTTGTTATGTTATCTATTTCAATTAAATTATTGTTTTCCATTGGTTTTACTTTTTTAGGACTAGGGCAACCGCATGAACCGCATCATCCTCATGGGATTATCGTTACTAGAGGATGAAGAACTCTCTCCCTTTCCGACTATCACTTCCTGTCCTTCCTCAAGGTCCCCGGAAACGATCTCAGTATAGATATTGTCTGTTACTCCGGGTTTAAAAAATACCATTTTAAGTTTTCCATTTTCGTCTTCCATCCAGATTCGGGACATATCCCTCATCCGTCCTGCTGCCATTCCTCCGCCAAACTGTCTTGCAGCCGAAGGAACGGAGCCTTGTGGACTTTGACCTGATTGAACTTGTGAGGGGGTTTCCTGATCTCCATTGTTTTGTCTTCCTCTTCCCATGCCCATTTCTGCGAATAGAGCTCTCATCTGTTCCTGAGTCAAGTCAGGTGTGAATCTAAGGGCGCTGTTGGGAACCAGAAGTTTATCCCTAGCTTCTCCGACCACGATCGATACTGTAGCAGTCATTCCAGGCCGAAGTTTTAGTTCCGGATTTTTGACTTCCACGATAGTTGTATAAGTCACTACATTGGAAATAACTTCAGGAGAATAACGCACTTGCTGCACCACGCCGCTGAATTTTTCATTAGGAAAAGCATCGACGGTAAAAGTAACTTTTTGACCCTCTTCAACCTTTCCGATGTCAGCTTCGTCCACACTGCATTCCACCTGCATCTTGGCCAGATCATTGGCGATCTGGAAGAGAACAGGCGCTTGGAAGCTGGCAGCCACTGTCTGCCCTACATTGATGTTACGGCTGATAACCACGCCGTCAATAGGAGATTTTATGATAGTGTAGGCCAGATCCACTCTGCTGGATTCGAGTTGGGACTTCGATTGTTCCAGCCTGGCTTCAGCAGATTGGAGATCGGATCTTGCGTTATAGTAATTTGCTTCCGCATTTTCTAATTCCTCAACCGATATAAGTTTTTTCTCAAAGAGCTCCTTGGAGCGATCGAGACTTTTTTCGGACAAAGCCAGTGAGATCTTTGATTTTTCCAGCGCGGCGACGGAGCTTTGGTAGTTGGCTTCGTTCTGGTTTACTTTTGTAAGGAAGAGTTCTTGATCGATTTTAGCTATGATCTGTCCTGCCTCGACATGGGAATTAAAATCTACATAGATTTCTTCAATTTTTCCTGAGACCTGGCTGCCGATGTCAACGATGGTCACTGGATTCAAAGTACCAGTGGTGTCGACCAAGGCTTGAAACGAGCCTCTGGTTATCGCTTCTTTTTGATACCCTGTTTCCTTACCGTTTTTAGATTTAAAAACAGTAAAATAAAGGATGATAAAAACAGCAACAACGAGTATGAGTCCTATGAATGCTTTCTTTTTCATCTATCTTCTCCTTTTTCGCTTTGCTGGGAAGGGGGATGTTTGCGCTTGTTTTCAAATTCTTTTTTTATTTTGGCGATATGTTCTTCGATCATTGCGTCAAACTTTGCGATCTGATCCTCATCAAGAATACGTTTGATCTCATTAAGAAACTGGGTCCTGAGAGTTGAGAATCTTTCGTGGTATTCCTTTCCCATCGCTTTTAAACGCTCTTCATTGTTATCAAAGATGTTTTTTAATTTTTCTTTTTGTTCAGCGGACAGATCCAAGATCTGGCTTAATTCATCCACCATCGGGAATGGACCCGGCCGTCGTCTGTGATCGTCGGAACGATCCCGGAAGTCTTTGGAATCTTTATTTAGAGCATATTTGTCCAGCAGTATTCCGCTGAATACACCTGCGGTAAATACCAGCAGAAATGACAAAATGATCCAGAATTTATAATGATTCTTCATGGAAAGTATCTCCTTTGATAGCTTTTATCATCAATGGCAGTAAAGATGAGCATCATGTTGGGGTTATCGGATTTATCGGCTTCCAATAATGGAAGGGAGTCTTTAAAGGGATTCTGGTTTTGCAGCAGGAAAGCAGATTGGCTTAATTCTACATTTGGCTGGGGGAGAATAAAAAAAGCAGCGATGGCTAAAACAATTATCATCAGCAGTGATATGGGGATTGCCCTCATTCCCCACTTTTTCCACAGAGGCCATGCATTAAATTCAGGGGCTGCCTTGAGATGAGGCTGCAGGCGTTCCCAAAAGAAAGGTTTGGATTCGGCTTGAGGCTCTTCTCGCAGTGCTCCGAATATATAGCTGTATTCGGACAGCATTTTCCTGCATGCTGGACAGTTCAAAAGATGTGAATCCAATTCCTTCCGCTCAGCCGGTTTTAATAATCCGTCGAAGGATTGCTGGATTAACCTTTCGGCTTTACGGCATCGCATGGTTTCCTCCTATTTGGTTTAGAAAAGGAGAGATTTTTTTCCTCAGTGATCTTCTGGCCCGGAAAAGCCTGGAATCTACCGTTCCAGGAGAGATTTTAAGAATCTTGGCTATATCATCATAAGAATAGCCTTGAATATCTCTTAAAACCAGAATGATCCGATGCTTTTCCGGAAGAGACCTGATTGTGGTATGCACGATCTCTCTTCTTTTTTTATCGATCTGTATTTTTTCGACAGAATGAGTGTGGTTTTTATCTTGTGATGGCAGTTCCTGCATCTCTTCAAGCGAATAGTGTTTAACTTTACTCTCTTTTCTCAAAAAATCTCGGATATGATTGACGGTTATCTGATAAAGCCAGGTTCCGAATTGAGATTTAAATTGGAACTTCGGTAATGCCTTGTAGGTCTTTATAAAGACATCTTGGGCTATGTCGTCTGCTGTTTCACGATTTTGTGTCATACTATATGCCATGTTGAATACCTTGTTTTTATATTTCTTAACCAGTAATCCGAATGCCTCTTCATCGCCTTTTATGCTTTGAAGAACTAATTCTTTTTCTTCCATTCGGTTTCACTTCTGATTGCCTCCGTTCTATATTTTTTTAGACGGAAGCGATTAATATTTCTTCCTTTTTTAGGTTTTCGATCCCGGATAAGGAGGGAATCGTTCTATAATATTATCTGAATTTGCTCTTTTATTAAAGTCATTTTGCAGGAAAAATTAACAATTAAAAAAGGAGTCACACCGTTTGTTCCACCAGACAAGTGTGACTCCCGTTAATGCCAGTTGCTTATGGTTTTTTTTGCGATGTCTATCTGGATTTCCTCAGACTTTTTTCATTTCTTTTTGGCAGACCATTCCATAGATCCTCGGTTGCCCATCTGAGCCTCACCGGACATGGTGTCCCCGCTTACCGTGCCTTTATAGGTGATGGAAAATTCCCCCCTTTGAGTGTCCATAGTGACGGTCCATTCGATATCCTCGCCTGAGACCGTACCTTCACCTATCATCTCGTTTCCGCGGAAACCTTCCATGGTCACGGTGATCTTGTCGCCGTCCTGTTCGATGGTCATGACACTGGTTCTATCTCCCCGTGGGGAAGAAATAGTCATTTCCCATTCGCCGCTGACGTCAGTGATCTGACCAGATAACGTTAGACTAAGTGCCGCTGTTAAAACTAGTAGAAAGAGCAACTGTTTTTTCATTGATTTTCTCCTTTTTTACTTGAATTGACTAAAATTATCATTTTAGGATTCAAATATTTTAGACTATCTTTTTAAAAAATATCTTCCATTTTTGCTGATTTTATTTTTATTTTAATTTATTGGATTATTATCTGAATTTTCCTCATTTTTTACTCGTCCTTTTCCTTCCTTCTTATCGTGATCCAAAAAAAATGGGGTAGCTTCATATTATTATCCCTTGACAAGATGGCGAGAGTAAGCCAAAATTTTTTATTCATGTTGAAGCCAGAAAATCAACATCCTGTTGATCCTCTGCTTAACCGGGAGATGATCCCATCTATATGGTGTTCAGGATGTGGAATAGGAATTGTCCTTAACACATTCCTCCAAGTGATCGGAAAGCTTGGAATTGGCCAGAAAGATATTCTGATTGTTTCTTCAGGCTTAGGCTGTCTAGGAAAGATATCGGATTTAATCAGGCTTGAAACTATATCCGTTCAAACGGATGAGATCATTTCTCAAGCAGAGAAAATCAGGAAAAAAAATCCAGATCGTGAAGTCGTGGTCTTTCTGAATGATACGGATTTTATGGTCTCAGGTGCGGATTCATTTTTAGAAGAATATCCCAGGGATCTTAAGCTGATCGTGATATATGTAAATTCATTTCTCTATAATTTGTTTGTTGAGCAAAAAGGAATGCATAATACTCCCTTCTCAAAATCAATTTACAATTTAAAAGAGATTCCCAAAGAACAGAGTAATCCTTTTAATCTTCCTGATTCAGCAGCAAAAAGCGGAGCGATTTTTGTATCCCGATGGACGCCTTTACATGTGAGGAGATTTTATTTTGCGTTGAAAAAGGCATTTGATAAAAATGGCCTTTCGTTTATTGAGATCATATCTCCCTGTTTGATGTATTTTGCCAGTGACGGAAGATTGGGCCAAACTTTGGATCGGATGAAATACTTTCTAGAGAAGGCTGTGATAAAAAATGGGGAGCCCACGGAAAATCTGGACACCAGGAATAATCTGGAAATAATAATTGGAAATTTTGTGGATCTGTAAAACTATTATGGACCCGAAAAGAACTATGGAGACTTATCTTACAGAGAAGGCTTTCCCTACAGTCTGGTGCCCTGGGTGTGGGATCGGAACTATCCTTTATTCTTTTCTTAGCGCCATTCAGTCCTCCTCTCTCGATCCGGGGATGGTTCGCATTGTCACTGGTGCCGGATGTGCTGGAAAGATCAGTGAGGTAGTTGCGTTAAAAACATTTTCAGTGAAAAATGGTTTAGTTATTGAAAGAGCCTTGCGGGTTCTAAAGAAAGATCCCCTTTCAATGGTTGTGGCGTTTATCAGTAATCCGGATTTTTTACTCACTGGGGCTAGAGATTTTATAAGGGCCTGTAAAAATCAATATAGAATAGTTGTAATATATATAAATAATTTTATCTATACCTCCAGTAGAGATAACGTTAGACCAATAACGCCTTTTATGCGAAGATCTTTTGATGGCAATCATGAACTGCCTTTTAATATTCCCCATCTGGCTAACTCTTGTGGGGCTAGTTATATTGCCCGGTGGACACCTCTTCGGGCCGGTTGGTTGAAGTATTCTTTGATGGATGCTTTTAACCGGCCTGGATTCTCAGTTGTAGAGGTTGTATCTCCTTGTCTTATATTTGAAGTGAATAATGGACGGATAAGGGACACGGTGGAACGCATGAATTTTTATAATGAAAATACCAATATGGATGAGCAAGATGCTTGGGAGAGGCTTGATCTTCGGGTTCATGGTAAAATAGTTATTGGTAAGTTTAAAGATAAGGCCGGCCCAATGAATAAAAGCAATGAAGATTAAAATACATATAGAAAAAGAGCGCTGCAAAGGTTGTGGAATTTGTGTTGAGGTCTGCCAGACATCTGTGTTGGAAATATCTGAGGAAAAGAATTCTCAAGGGTACTTGGTTCCAGTGGTTAGAAATCCGGATGATTGTATTTCTTGCGGGCTCTGTGAGATGCTCTGTCCGGATTTCGCAATATGGGTTGTTAATTGTCACGAAAAGGTGACTTCATGAGTCATAAGATCATCCGGAAAGAAAAGCTGAGCGCCGAAAATTTTCTGTTTGAAATTGAGGCCAGGAACGTATCCGAGAGGTTCAAAGCCGGTCAATTTGTCATCATCAGGCTTCATGATAGAGGCGAACGTATTCCTCTGACCGTTGCTGAAGTCAATCCGGATAGAGGATCCGTCACCCTGATTTTTCAAGTGGTGGGGAAAACGACCGCAGAAATGAGCCAGTTCAATGTCGGGGATTCTCTGGCTAATGTTGTGGGCCCCTTGGGGAATCCCACTCATATTGATAAGTTCGGACAGGTTATATGTGTGGGAGGAGGCACCGGCATTGCCTGTATCTATCCGATCGTAAAAGCTTTGGCTACCAGCGGAAATAAAGTCATATCCATCCTCGGTGCGAGGACCAAGTCACTTTTATTACTAGAAACAGAGATGCGGTCTTATTGTTTCGGGACTTTCATCACAACAGATGATGGATCAAAAGGCCGCAAGGGATTCGTGACCGATGTTTTGGCAGAACTGATCGAAGAATATGCTGAGAAAGGAGGCTTGCAGAGAGTATTTGCGATAGGCCCTCCGCTGATGATGAAAAGTGTGGCAGAAGTCACTCGCCCCTTTGATATCCAGACCATTGTCAGTTTAAATACTATTATGATCGACGGGACCGGTATGTGCGGCAGTTGCCGTGTTTTCATAGATGGAAAAATGAAGCTGGCCTGCATAGATGGTCCTGAATTCGATGCTCATAAAGTAAATTTTGATGATGTTATCAGCCGGCTTTCCATGTTCCAAAAGAAAGAAGCAGACGCCATGAATGCGTTTATAAAAAAGAAAGGCGGCAAACCAGAATGATAGCCATTGGAGGGAAAAGGGTTCCCATGAGGGAACAAAAGGCGGAAGAGAGAAAGAAAAACTTTTTGTCAGTTCCCTATGGATATAATGAGGAAGAAGTAATTACCGAAGCACGCAGGTGCATCCAATGCGCCGGAGCTCCATGTGAGGCGAATTGTCCGATCAATATGAAAATTCTGGATATGATAAGAGCGATCGCTTATGGAGATTTTAAACAAGCATTTTTTATTACCAAAGAAGATAATCCGATCCCTGCGGTAACAGGGAGAGTTTGCCCTCAGGAAACCCAATGCGAGGGAATGTGTCCTGTTTCGAAAAGAAACAATGGGATCAACATCGGGAAATTGGAAGCTTTTATAGCAGACTGGGCCCGTAAAAATGAGATTAAGGAAGAATTCAAGATCATCGAAAGGCCTGAAAAGGTCGCTGTAATAGGCTCAGGGCCAGCTGGTATCAGTTGTGCGGTGGACTTAAGGAAATACGGATTTAAGGTAACCGTGTTTGAAGCGTTACATAAGGCTGGGGGGGTGCTTCAATATGGGATTCCAGCTTTCCGTCTTCCCACAGAGATCGTTGATTATGAGATCAATTATCTGAATGAGATCGGGATTGATCTGAAACTCAATTTTTTTGTAGGCCAGAACATAAAATTTAAGGAATTAAGAAATGATTATGATGCCATATTTATAGGGACTGGAGCTGGAGCCCCTCTATTTCTGCGGATTGATGGAGAGAACCTGAAAGGAGTCTATTCAGCTAATGAGTTTCTCATCCGCTGTAATTTGATGAAAGCATATAAGTTTTTAGAATATGATACTCCAATTGTCAGCGGGGACCGGGTTGGAGTCATTGGTGCCGGGAATGTGGCTATGGATGCTGCCAGGTCAGCTGTCAGATTAGGAGCAAAAGAGGTGTACATTCTTTATAGAAGAACAAAGAAAGAAGCTCCAGCCCGTGAAGAAGAGATTAAGCATGCTATAGAGGAAGGGGTAATCCTTGAAGAGCTTGTGTCGCCAAAAAAACTGCATGGTGATGAGGATGGCTGGCTCAACGGAATAGAGATGTTTAAAATGAGATTAGGTAAGCCAGATAAAAGCGGACGGCCAAGGCCTGAAGTCATTGACGGTAGCGAATTCATTATGAAATTAGACACGGTTGTTGAAGCCTTGGGAACAATGCCCAATAAACTTTTTTTAACCAAAGCTCCGGAACTGGATGTAACTCCGTGGGGATTATTCAAAGTTGATGAAAATCTCCAGACAAATATCAAAGGTGTTTATGCCGGGGGGGATGCTATTAGAGGGAATGCTACGGTTATTCTGGCGCTGGGAGATGGGCGGAAGGCGGCGAGGGCTATACACCAACAACTCACCTAACCAATTTCTGAATTATTCATAAAGAATGCTGATCCTATAATCATCATATAAAACAAGTTTAGAGTGTACGTATAAAAATACTGTTTTCCATTTCTTTACATCACAATAGGTTTAATTATTATCAGCATTATTTACCCTCATTTATATATGATAAAGGAGGGGCACGTCGATCTCACTACCCCGGCTTCATTGCAACCCACTCGATGTAGACAACTACTATCTCATGGGCTGCAGCCTCGCCGTGGCAGCAACCTCGACGCGTGAATAATCCAGGCAGTTTTGCATAATTGGCGTGCGACCCGATCTCAGCACAAACACTTCACTGCCCTGAATTCGCAGTATTACATATACGGCTTCATTCAGGGCAGATTGCGTTTGCACTAACCTCGGTCCGCTGATGATCCAGACAGCTTACGCTCATTTGCATGATCGTAAAATACGCTTTGATGTGGGAAGGTGGGTGAAGGTGGAAATGGGATGGCCTGATAAAAGATATAATGTGGGATTATTTGCAAAATTTTTTCGTCATTTTAGTATAAAAGATGCACATTGAAAAAAATGAAAATCAGGAAATTGATGTCGGGCACAGGCAGAGATTGAGGGACAAATTTTTACAAGGAGGGCTAAAGGGATTTTTAGATTATGAGATTGTTGAGTTATTATTGACTTTGGGAACACCAAGAAAAGATTGTAAAACAGCTGCCAAAGAGGCTTTAAGGAGATTTAAAATGCTCAGAGGAGTATTAGAGGCGGAGGATGAAGAGCTTTTGGAAATCAAAGGTCTTGGTCCTCATAATATTTTTGGTATAAAGCTGATTCAAGAAGTTTCAAGAAGGTTTTTAAGAGAAAAGATGATGAGCCGCCCTGTCTGCCATTCTTCACGTGAGGTGTTTGATTTTCTCTATCATTCTTTACGAGATTCAAAAAAGGAAAAATTCAAAGTAATTTTTCTGGATGCTAAAAATTACATTTTGGAGGAGAAGACTTTTTTTGAAGGAACAGTGGATTCAAGTGCAGTTTATCCCAGGGAGATAATGAAATCCGCCATCAGGTATAATGCTTCCTCATTGATCTTTGTTCACAACCATCCTTCAGGTGATCCTACTCCCTCGGAAAGTGATAAAGATATAACTAAAGAATTGGTGTTCGCATCCAATATCATCCAGCTAAAAGTTTTGGATCATATAATAATCGGGAATAATTGTTATTTTAGTTTTGCAGATGAGGGTATAATAGAAGACTATGAGTATTTGTTTAGATGTATTAAGAATAAAATTTAGCCGATTAGGGATGCTTAAAATAAATTTGTAAAATTAGATCATGACAGGTAGACTATTAACAGCGGCGTTTTTTATGAATAAATAGTCAAATTTGACTGAGTTATTCACGCGCTGAGGTTGCTGCAGCGGCGAGGCAGCATCCCATGAAGGTGTAGTATACTACTGCGAATGGGATGCAACGAAGCCGATGTAGTGAGATCGGCGCGCCCTGTAGGGTAAAAAATTCCGGCTAAAAAAATAAATTGTTAAAAAAGCTGATTTATAAAGTGATTTTCGCGAAAGTATTTTGCTTTTCTGAAAGTAATGTATTTAAAATGTATACCGGCATTTTTTATGAATAACTCAGCAAGGAGGGAATATGTCAGATGATAGAGTAATAGCTGCAAAATTTAAAATGAAACCAATAGATGAGATCGCATCTAAATTAGGAATTCAAGAATCGATCCTCGAGAAATATGGAGATTACAAGGCCAAGATCAAAATCAGTTTGTCCTCTCCGCTTGATTCAAAGCGGGGGAAACTTATCATGGTGACTGCAATGTCTCCTACTCCTGCTGGAGAAGGCAAAACAACAACGTCCATTGGATTAGCCGATGCCCTAAACCGAATGGGGAAGAAAGCTGTGGCCGCATTACGGGAGCCTTCTTTGGGTCCAGTATTTGGGATGAAAGGAGGGGCAACAGGAGGAGGGTATGCTCAGGTTATGCCTCGGGATGAGATCAACCTTCATTTTACCGGATACATTCACGCGATAACTTCAGCTCACAATCTGTTAGCGGCTATGGTGGATAATAAACTGCATTTTGAGGGAGTCTCTGGGCTCTTGGACTGCAGAACCATTACCTGGAAACGGGTGTTAGACATGGATGACCGGATTTTACGTGACGTTGTCATCGGGATTGGAGGCCCTTTGCGGAGTCTTGCTCGGGAATCTGGATTCGATATCACAGCCGCGTCCGAGGTCATGGCGATCCTTTGCTTGGCTGCAGATTTAAAGGACCTTAAGAACATGCTGGGAAATATTCTGATTGGATATTCACCAGAGAGAAAGCCGGTTTTTGCCCGTGAGCTCAAAGCTGAGGGAGCCATGGCGGCTCTATTGAAAGATGCCATTAAGCCCAATATTGTACAAACCCTCGAGGGAACTCCGGTGTTTATACATGGAGGGCCCTTCGCCAATATAGCTCATGGAACGAATTCTGTGATCGCAACACATACTGGACTTAAATTTGCGGATTATGTGGTCACTGAGTCAGGTTTTGGTTCTGATCTCGGAGCGGTTAAGTACTTTGATATTGTGGTTCGCTCTGGAAAGATACCTCCTCCGGATGCATGTGTGTTAGTTGCAACAATCAGGTCACTTAAATACCATGGGGGGATCGACCGGAAAGAGTTAGAGAAGGAAAACTTGACAGCCCTGGAAAAAGGTTTTGAAAATCTGCAAAAACATATTGAAAATATGCGGATATGGGGTGTTCCTTTTGTGGTCGCTATAAATAGATTCGCGGCAGATACTCCTGCAGAATTGGAACTGTTGACTAAATTGTGTCGAAAAGAAGGCACGAGAGTAGCTTTAAGTGATGTATATAAACATGGAAGCGAAGGTGGTCTAAGTTTGGCTGAAGAGATTTTAAAGGCAATAGATAATGATAAGCATGAATTCAAGCTCCTTTACTCCCTTGATTTGCCGATTATTGAAAAGATCGAAACCGTGGCAAAAAAGATGTTTGGAGCTGGAAGTGTAGCCATGGAAGGTAAAATAGAACGCCGGATACGAAAGCTGGAAGAAAACGGATTCAAAGAACTGCCTATATGCATTGCCAAAACCCAATACTCCCTATCCAGTGATGATGAAGCACTGGGCAGGCCACGAGATTTTGTCCTGATCGTGACTGATGTCGCTGTGAGTGCAGGGGCGGGTTTTGTAGTTGTTTACTGTGGAGACATCATGACTATGCCAGGGCTCCCCAAAACTCCTGCAGCAGAGAAGGTTGATGTAACCGAAGATGGGGAAATAATCGGGCTTTCATAAACTATGGAGGCGTTTACACTCAAGGATAAATGTGATAATAAATGGTTAAAACCTGCGTCATATCTTATGTGTTGTACCAAACAGAAATTAGACAAACCTTGTGGAGGAAAATATGAATGATACAGCCAAGAATCAACAGGATTCTTCAAAGAACAAAGCGATTGAAGCAGCCCTTTCCCAAATAGAAAAACAATTTGGCAAAGGTGCGGTGATGAAAATGGGGCAGAAAACTGCAGCTGTTAAGGTGCCCACTATCCCTACTGGATCCATTGCCTTTGACCTGAGTTTAGGAATTGGGGGATTTCCGCGGGGCAGGGTGGTGGAAGTTTTTGGGCCGGAAGCGACCGGAAAAACGACTTTAACCCTGCATGTGATCGCTGAAGCTCAAAAACAGGGAGGCCAGGCCGCCTTTATCGATGCCGAACATGCCATGGATCCGGTCTACGCAGCAAGTGTGGGCGTAGATGTTGACAATCTGCTGATTTCTCAGCCGGATTATGGAGAACAGGCTTTAGAAATAGCTGAAGTTCTTGTCCGGAGCGGGGCTGTGGATGTAATAGTTGTTGATTCTGTAGCCGCCCTTGTGCCGAAAGCAGAGCTGGATGGTGAAATGGGGGATGCCCATATGGGTCTTCAAGCGCGCTTGATGTCCCAGGCATTACGCAAACTAACTGCTATCGTCAGCCGGTCAAAAACCTGCTTTATTTTTGTTAATCAGATCCGTGAGAAAATCGGATTCTTTCTGGGGAGTCCGGAGACAACCACCGGAGGAAGGGCTCTCAAATTTTATACATCTTTACGGATTGATGTCCGTCGGGTCGCATCTTTAAAGGATGGAGAAAACGTCATTGGAAATCGGGTAAAAGTGAAGATAGTAAAAAATAAAATGGCTCCTCCTTTTCGAACGGCTGAATTCGATATAATTTATGGAGAAGGAATCTCCAGAGAGGGAGATTTGATCGACTGCGGAGTTGATAATGGAATAATCGAAAAATCAGGAACCTGGTATTCGTATAAAGGAGAAAGAATGGGGCAGGGAAAGGAAAACGTAAAGAAACTGTTAAAAGAAAACCAGAAATTGGCCAGCAAGCTCGACCAGGAAATCAGAAAAAAAGTTGGGCTTCTACCTTCGGAGAAACCAAATTCACCATCCTCCCAGAATGATTCCAAATAATGCTTTTATGAAATGAATCCAAATAATGCTATTCTGAATATTTTGTTCGAATAATAAATTTTAATAAATTTGCAAAAAGCACATAAATACCGAGAGGTGAAAAACTATGCCGACTATAATTGTGGAAGGCCCTCCGCTTGAGATCGAAAAAAAAAGGATACTGGTTAAAAAGCTGACAGACGCTGCGGTGAATGTGTATAACATTGAGCATATTATAGTTTTGATCAAAGAAAATCCTCCTGAGAATGTAGGTTTGAGCGGAGAACTGCTGGTAGACCGGAATAAGTAAAATTAAAGGCCATAAAGTATAATCTAGAGAGGAAGCTGCTTATAGATAAAACTTTCGATTCCTTGACTTTGGAAAAGAAAGGGCGTAATTTAATTAAAGCGGATGGATCCATATATATTCACATTTCAAAAGCTGTTAGCAGGTTCATTTATTAAGAAAGTGGAATCAAATTTTTCAGTTTGGGAGGATTGTCTTGAGAAGTAGGGTCAGAACATTATTTTTAATGGCGGTTCTGACGGTCTTGTTTGTCTGGCTAGGAAGTCTTTTGGGAGGAAAACAGGGGGCGATCATCGCCTTTGTCCTGGCTGGGGCAATGAACTTCATTGGCTATTGGTTTAGCGACAAGATGATACTGCGTCAATATAAAGCAAGCGAAGTTGGCTCTGAAGACAGTTCGGGTTTATATCAGACCGTTTCTGAACTGGCAAAAAATGCTCAGCTCCCAATGCCTAGAGTTTTTGTCATTCCCCAATCTGCTCCCAATGCTTTTGCCACCGGCCGAAATCCTCAGCATGCTGCAGTTGCTGCTACCCAGGGTTTATTACAGCTTTTAGATAAAGATGAGGTTGCTGGTGTAATGGCCCATGAGCTGACCCATGTAAAGAACAAGGATACTTTGACCAGCACGATTGCAGCGACGTTTGCCGGGGCCATAGCCATGCTGGCCCAAATATCTCGCTATCAGCCGCGTGATTCTCAAAAAAGGCAGAATCCTGCAGCCATGTTATTTATCATGATCGGTGCGCCTCTTGCTGCGGTTCTTATCCAAATGGCGATTTCCCGGATACGTGAATATGCTGCCGATGCAGGGGGAGCTGAAGTTTCAAGAAAGCCGCGTTCCCTTGCCAGTGCTCTTGTTAAGATCCATAATGGGATACAATCGCAGCCTATGGCAAGAGGGAATCCAGCACATTCTCATCTTTTCATCATCAATCCATTCTTTGGAGGAATACAGAAGCTGTTCTCGACGCATCCTCCGGTCGAAGAAAGGATTCGAAGGCTGGAAGCCATGGCTGCTCAAATGGAGCTAAAATATGTATAAAATAGGATGGGTTACTTAAATAAATAAGTAGGTCATAATAAACGAGAAACAAGGAGGAAAAAAATGGGCCTTTTAGATTTCATTAAGGACACGGGCGCCGGTCTTTTTGGAAGAGGGCGAAGTGAAGCAGAAGAGATCACAGATCTTCTGACTTCTACGTTTGGTGAAAAGATATCTGATCTGAAAGTTGAATTTAAAGATGGGGTCGTTACTCTTTATGGTTCCTGTGACACCCAAGCGACAAAAGAAAAAGCAATGTTGTTGGCGGGGAACGTCAAGGGTGTTTCTGGGGTGAATGATGTCTACTTTACTTCTCCCAAGGCAGAAGAAGAAATCGATTATTACATTGTTCAACCGGGAGATTCTCTTTCGAAGATCGCCAAGAATTACTACGGAAATGCCATGAAATATCCTGAGATATTTGAAGCGAACAGAGAAGTCATTAAGGATCCTGATCTGATCTATCCAGGCCAAAAACTGCGCATTCCGAAAATAGGATAATAATCGCTCTTAAAAAACCGCCTGCCAAAAAGAAGTTCGACTATATGTTAAGGGATTAATTTCTTTCTAATCATGGAAGGATAAATCCCTAAATTGAACGCAGGGAGAGGAAAATAGTATAAATGGTTAAGGGGAGGCCATTTTATAGAAAAAAATAACACAGGAGGACATAGATGGATTCTATAATTAATGTTTTAATGGATCAACTTAGAGGAGAGAACCTAGGAAAGATCAGCAACCAGATTGGAGCCAGAGAAAAGGATACCGCTAAGGCTATGCCTGAAGTACTGGGTCTGCTCACTGAGGCGCTGGCAAGAAACTCGTCAAGAGGAGAAGGCGCTCAGGCTTTATCGAACGCTTTGGACAAAGACCATGATGGAAGTGTTTTAGACAATCTCCAGGATTTCATCAACAATTATCAGAATGGACCGGGAGATGGTATTCTGCGGCATGTTTTGGGAGATAAGCGGTCAGCTGTTGAGGAGAAATTGAGCCAGAAGAGTTCACTGGATATTGGTTCCATCACTAACCTCTTGACTATGCTGGCACCGCTTGTCATGGGATTTTTGGGGAAATCCAAAAGACAGAATAATTTGGATGCCGGAGCCCTGGCTAATCTTCTCGGAATGGAGCGGGAACAAGCCCGGCAAGTGGCTCCCAAATCAACAGGTCTTTTAGGCCAGCTTTTAGATGCCGATGGAGATGGAAGTGCTACAGACGATGTTATAAGGATGGGGGGAAGTTTGTTGAGCAGGCTCTTTAGAAGGAGAAAATAAAAGGGTTAACTGGGTCTCGTAAACTGAATAAACCTGGATTTAAAAGTCTATCCTTTGATTAGTATTATTCAATCAACATGGTGTTTCCAAGTACTGACATGTACAAAACACTTTCACTGGTTCCGTCCACACCAAGGAGTTCATTTGCTTCATCGTCATAAAGAGCGGCGATCTGGCAGCATCCGAGGTTTAAACCTACTGCTGCCAGGGCAAGATTTTGAGCTATATGACCGGCATCCAGATAAACGTAGCGGTAGGCTCGTTGTTTATATTTCCATTTGGAGCGCTCAAAAATCGCTGTCCAGACAAAAACCAGGTTGGCTGTATAGGCTATATCCTGATCCAGTGCCGCGCGGGCGATCTCTTTTCTAAAATCCCCTTTTTTGATATGATCGAGCTCATGATCCCGGACGGAATAATGATATACTCCAGACGGAATGGATTCCACAGAATGGATGATAACATAGGTTTCAACCGGATATAGGGCCCCGGCTGAAGGAGCTGTCCTGAATTCAAATCCTGATGCTTTTCTTGTAATTCCCTGGGTGGCCCAGAGAAGGCGCGAGAGATCCGTCTTTGATAATGGCTGATTTGAAAAATTGCGGATACTTTGTCTTTTCCTGATCGCTTCCCAGAGCGACATTCCTTCGAAATCTTTTATTGGATCTAACGTGATCTTTGGTGCATCTGGATAGGATTTATAGGTTTCCGGTTTTAAATTCCAAAGAAGCGGCCCTGCTGATAGAGTGCCTCGAATATACTTAGTCTTTTGTTGGAAAAGATCACCTATCTTTTCATTCATCTATTCCTCCAATAATATTCTCTGATAAAATCAAGATCCCCGTAACATATATTTAATTGATTTGATATTTCTTATTATAGGATTGAACCGAATATCAAGTAAAAAACAAGTGCGACGCCGGCAGCGGTAAAGGCATAAGGGATCTGGGTGCGTACATGGTCGATATGATCAGTGGCAGATGCCATGGAAGAAATGATGGTGGTATCAGAGATCGGAGAACAGTGGTCGCCGAAAACACCGCCTCCTAAAACAGCGGAGACTGCCAACCCGGGATGAATATGGATGATATTTATGATCGGGACCGCGATAGGGATCATTATGGCGAAGGTTCCCCATGAGGTTCCGGTTGAAAAAGCGATGAAACAGGAAACGAAAAAAAGGACTGCTGGAATTATCCATGAGGGAAGAGAGGCTTTTACTACCTGTGCAACAAAAGGTCCGGTCCCCAGGGCCTCACAGGTATCTCCGATAGCGAAGGCTAAGACCATAAGACTGGCCACCGGTATAAGTCCGCCTACCCCTTTCATAAAGATATCCGTTGTCTCCTTGATGGTCATGATCCCTTGGATCTTATAGGCAATAGCTGCTACAACCAAACAGGAAATAACAGACCATAAAACAGCAACAGAACCGGATCCCTCCATTAGATCGCCTTTACCTGTAATGATCAATACGATAGGCATCATCAAAACCATGACTGCCACCGGCAGGATCATGTTAATGGCCCGGATGGGTATTCCGGATTTTTCCTTTAGCATGATCACATCATCAGAAATAAGTGGCTCTGCATCATCTCTGAGAAGTTTGTTTTCTACACTTACACGCTGCTCGGCGGTCTTCATGGGGCCAAAGTCTTTATTGGTAAGAACAATACCCAGAACAATTATCAGGGCAGCTATCGCATAAAAATTAAAAGGAATAGAAGATACAAAAACGAGGACAGGTTGATCCATTCCTTGAGACGCCAATAAACCCAAAACAAATGCTCCCCAAGCGTTCAAAGGAATTAATATACACTTGGGGGCAGAAGTCGAATCGAGTATATAGGCTAATTTTTCTCTTGAAATTTTCAGCTTGTCGAAGATCGGGCGGCATACCGCACCAGATACAAGTACACATATGCTGGATTCTATGAATATGACCACACCCAGAAACCAGGCAAGCAGTCCGGCGGATTTCCTGTTTTTCACCAAACCTTTTCCTGTTATCCAGGTTACGAATCCTTTCATGCCGCCACTGTATTGGGTAAAAGTAATGACAGCCCCGATCATAGCGCTGAAAATTATGACCCGGGTATTATCGAGATCGGTAAAAACATTAAGAAGAGAGTTGATAGTTGATATGATCCCTGAAAGGGGATTCCATCCGTGAATGATCGTCCATCCCAGCCATATTCCTAAGGTCAAAGACAGATAGACCTGCTTTGTTTTTATCGCCATTGTTATGGCTAAAAGAGGCGGTAGGATCGATAACCATCCGAAGGTTGCCATGTCGTTCTCTATTTAGAATATCATATATCATCACCATATAGGCTTGTCAACTCAACCAGCTTGAACTATCCATAAAAAATGATGATTAATAATTCAGGGAAGTGCAGTAGCCTTCCCATTTCCGCCCCCACCCGCCGTCCCTCAAGGAAGCGTAATAACGACGATTTGCTAATTTGTGATGTTGCCTGGATCGTCAGCGGCCCGAGGTTAGTGCCAATACAAGTGACATTGAGTGAAGCTGTATATGTAATACTGCGAACTCAGTGTCATGAAGTATTGGTGCTGAGATCGGGTCGCCTGTAAGGGAA
>CAZLBV010000278.1:0-8753 GCA_964557845.1 uncultured Eubacteriales bacterium
ATCCTTACACCCATAAGACTTATTACATGGGACTAGTGGATGAAAACAACCATATCAATTTCTATGACGGGCAGCTGCGGGTGGTGGATCCTGATGGAAAAGAATTCGCTAAATTCGATGGTCGTGATTATAAAGACCACATCAGTGAGCATGTGGAAAAATGGAGCTATATCAAATTCCCATTTCTTAAGAATGTCGGCTGGAAAGGATTTGTTGACGGTAAAGACAGCGGAATCTACCGCGTAGGTCCTTTAGCCCGGCTCAATGTTTCCGACGGCATGGCAACTCCTTTGGCTCAAAAAGAATATGAGTTTATGTATGAGACTTTGGGCGGCAAACCTGTGCATCATACCTTAGCTTTTCATTGGGCCCGTGTGGTTGAACTTTTATATGCCAGTGAGCGTCTGAAGGAACTGGTGAATGATGACGACATCCTTAAGAAAGATATCCGTACCATTCCTGATTCCATTCCTACCCAAGGAGTAGGGGTGGTGGAAGCTCCCCGTGGAGTCCTGATACACGACTATAAAACCGATGAAAAAGGTATTATCCAAAAAGCCAATTTACTGGTAGCTACGGTTCACAATTCCGCACCAATCGCCATGAGCGTCGAAAAGGCCGCTAAAGGTGTCATAAATAACTTCCAAGTTGATGACGGGATGTTGAATCAGGTGGAGATGGCCTTCCGTGCCTATGATCCCTGTATGGCCTGCGCCACTCATTCACTTCCTGGAAATATGCCTCTAAGAGTCAAGATTTTTAGATCAGATCGGACAGTATATGATGTAATTGAAAGGTTCTAAATACATACTGTTTTAGAAATAACTCAGATACTTACTTAAGCAGACTTACGCATTCGGTTAACTAAGACGGCACGATTGCTTATAATTTTCTAGTTCTTTTCAACGTTTTCTATTATTTTCCTAGTAAAAAATATAATGTCAATTTTTAGCTCGACAAGTTAAACAGGAATAGAACATAATATAAGCAATTTAAAGAGAGGTATAAGAATGTTTAAGAAACAAGAGGGAAAGGAAAAAAAGGATAGTTTCTGGAAAAAAACAGATTCAGATAAAAATAAAAAGAAAAACAAAACCCGGAAAAAAGGTAAAAAAGAAAAACCTAAAGTTAGCATGACTATCCCTTCCAAGCGAGGAGGAAAAAAATAACGCTTTTTTTCCTGAATACTGAAAAGCAATCAAAAAGTCGCATTTTGAGATGCGGATTTGAATTGACCTATTTTTATTATAAAATACCTCTCTATTGTATTTTCCATAATATAAAAAAAAAGGAGACAACCAGATGATCCATTTAACAAAACCCATTAAGTTTATTTTGTGCCTAACAGTATGTTTCTTTATCGTGAATTTGGCTTTTGCAGGAATTCAGGATAAACCAGACAAAAGGCCTTTGACCCATGATGATTATGATTCCTGGAAATCCATCAACAATTCTCAAATCTCACCTGATGGTAAGTGGATCCTTTATATCGAAACTCCACAAGATGGAGAAGCCGAACTGGTGGTCATTCAAGTGAAGGATGGTAAGGAATTCAGACATCCTGTCGGATATTCAGGTGAAGGAACCGATGCAGAAAGAACTGTGAATCCTGAGTTCTCCTACGATACTACCCATGTTGTTTTTCTTATATCACCCACCCAGGAAGAGGTCAAAAAAGCTAAAAAAGAAAAGAAAAAAGAAGAAGAAAAGCCTAAGAAAAAATTGGGGATAATGGATCTGTCTTCCGGAGAGGTTGCAGAGATAGAAAGGGTAAAAGATTTTAAACTTCCGAAAAAAGTCGGTGGATTCTTTGTTTATCATATGGAAGAACCTATTAAGTCTGATAAGAAAGAGAAAACTGGAGAAAAAGAGGAAGAAAAAGGTGAGAAAAAAGAAGAAAAAGCAGAAGAGGAAAAAGATAAAAAAGACGAGAAAAAACGCAAATATGGGACCAAGCTTATTTTACGTACGCTCTCAAACGGACATGAGACTGGATTTGAGTCTGTCATGGAATATCTCCTGACCAAAGACGGAAAAAATCTATTTTATGCAGTATCGGATAAAGAAAATCCGGAAAGGGACGGCGTTTATACATATTATCCCTATAAAGAAAAGGAAATCACTCTTATGAGCGGAAAAGGAGTCTACAAAGGAGTAACCTTTAATAAAGAAGAATCAGTCGCAGCATTTTTAACCGACCGGGATGATCAAGAAGCTAAGGAACCGACATTCAATCTTTACGGCTGGCAGTTTGGAGATCAAATGGCCAGTCTGTGGGTATCCCATACCACAACGGCAAATTTCCCCGAAGGTATGGCGGTAAGTGACAAGTCCCCGATATCTTTTAGTGAAGACGGCAGAATAGTGCTGTTTGGGATCAAAGAAATTCCGGAACCGAAAGAAGTCGAAGAAAGTGAAGAAAACAGTGAGGAAGGGGAGGGGACTGATGAAGAGGATGAGAAAGCCAAGTTTGATCTCTGGCATTGGGATGATCCTTTCCCGCAGCCGCAGCAGAAAAAAATGGCTAAGGAAGTCAAGGAAAACACCTGGGAATCAGTTTATTTCATCGACACCAAATCCTTTGTTAAATTGGCAGATGAAAACTTGCCGGATGTTTCCCTGTCTCGAAATGGAAAAGTAGCTTTTGGGCAAACAGTCTGGCCTTATGCAAAAAAAGTGTCTTATGACGGAACTTATCAAGATGTCTATGTGGTTGATCCTTCGAACGGCAAAAAAACTATTGTGAAAAAAGGGCATTACGGTTACGCCCAACTATCTCCCAATGGAAAATATGTGTTCTGGTTCGAAGACAAGGATTGGTTTGTCTATGATATTGCTGCAAAGGCTGTTTCTAATCTTACCGAAAAATTGGATGTCAGTTTTCAGCTGCATGATTGGGATACACCTAATCCTCCACGTAACTATGGTTTTGCCGGATGGACGGATAATGATTCATCGATACTTATATATGACCAGTTTGATATCTGGGAGATCAAACCCGATGGTTCTGACCCTCGCATGATCACTGAGGGATTTGGCCGTAAAAATGATTTAAGTTTTCGTTATATCAAACTGGATGACGAGGAAGAAACAATCTCTCAAAATAAGGTTTTACTTCTGAATACTATAAACGAAAACACTATGGCAAGAGGATTTTATAAGGATACGGTTTCCGGAACATCCCAACCGGAAAAATTGATCATGGTGGATAAATCTTTTGGACGGCCTCACAAAGCCAAAAATGCAAATAAATTGATGTTCACCCGAACTGCTTTTGATGAGTATCCAGATCTTTGGATAGGGGATATGGATTTTAAAAATCTTAGTAAAATAACTGATCTGGGGAAACAGATGGAACCCTTTATTTGGGGAAAGGAAGAACTGAGAGATTTTTACAGCGCAGACGGTAAACCTCTCAAAGGTATTCTGATCAAACCGGAAAACTTCGATCCGGATAAAAAATATCCTCTAATGGTTTATATTTATGAAACCCTGCATCAGGGCTTCCATAGTTACAGACATCCATCTCCTGGCTCTTCCATAAATCCTTCCTACTATGTGAGCAATGGGTATGTCCTCTGGATGCCGGATATAGAATATGACACCGGATATCCCGGAAGAGATGCTCTGAAATGTGTTCTCCCCGGAATTCATATGCTCATCCGCGAGGGATATATCGACCCTGAAGCCATAGGGATCCAGGGGCATTCATGGGGAGGATACCAGATCGCTTACATGATTACGCAGACGAATATTTTTGCCGCAGTAGAAGCTGGCGCCCCAGTATCCAATATGACCAGCGCTTATGGCGGTATAAGGTGGGGAAGCGGTATGGTCCGGCAGTTCCAATACGAGCGTACTCAAAGCCGTTTAGGTGGTTCTTTGTGGGAAGTTCCCCTTCGCTATATTGAGAATTCACCTCTTTTTTGGGCAGATAAAGTGGAAACACCGGTCATGATGATGCACAATGACCAAGATGGTGCTGTCCCCTGGTATCAAGGCATCGAATATATAATGGCTCTAAGGCGGTTGGGCAAAGAAGCCTATATGTTCAACTACAATGGTGAAGACCATGGATTACGGAAACGGGTTAATCAGATAGACTGGACCATCCGTTTGGCTGAGTTTTTTGATCATCATTTAAAAGGAGCACAAATTCCTGATTGGATGAAGAATGGGATCCAGGCTTGGGATAAGGATAATTAATGTAACTTATTGATATAATATACTTTACACTTAATGTTTCTGGGCTTTAAAACCTTAAGTTTGGAGAGACTTCTAAGGGGATTTGGTGTATAATATAAAGGTCCATGAAAATCCTATCCCAGAGATCTAATTTTAAAACATTCTTGTTTTCCTTATTGGCAGTTTATTTTATCTCTATCCCTTTTCTTTTGGGTTTTAATCAGGTGCAAAAAAAGGACCTTAAAGATATTTTTATGGCCGTACATAAAGAAATCCTGGAATTGGACAAACGCGAGAATGAAGATTTCATAAAATTGGAATTTCACTTAGATCTTGATAATGATTCTATTCAGCAGGAAGAACACGTCGTTATTTTAACTCAGACACTGTGCAACCGGGATTTAATGACAGTTCAAGTCACTTATTTTCAATCCAAAGACAATATTATTAAATACCCGAAAGATACAAAAATTATCTCTTGTTATATCAAAGAGGACGAATTAGAGATCAAAGAATCCAGTTATGATGAGAAAGAGAGCGAGCGCTTATTGTCCAATATTCTGGAAGGGATTAGAGCCGAAAAAAAACTTCTTAAATTGATCGAAATAAATTAACCTGGATTATTCATAAAAAATGAGTTTATAAGTTATAGGATAATACAATGAAAAAAAAATATAGCCTTTATTGTGAATCACCTCTGGGTATTTTAGAAATAACCGGCAGCGAAGAGGCGGTTACAGGTTTGCATTTTACTGAAAAAGCGAACAGAGGTAATTCTGATGTCCCAGAATGCCTTTTTGAATGCCGCCGTCAATTGGATGAGTATTTTAGAGGCAAACGCAGAGAATTTAGGCTCGAAACCGAATTAAGCGGGACAGAATTTCAAAAAAAAGTTTTAAGAGAGCTTTACAAAGTACCTTTTGGCAGGACAGTTTCTTATGGAGAACTAGCCAGATCCATTGGTAATCCCAAAGCGGTGCGGGCGGTTGGAGGAGCCAATGCAAGAAACAATATAGTTATCATTTATCCCTGCCACAGGGTCATTGGCAGTGATGGGTCTATGGTCGGATTCGGTGGGGGAGTCTGGCGGAAAGAATGGCTGCTTAAACATGAACAAGAAGTACTTTCTCAGGATAGATGATTATTCATCTTAAGTGACAGCCCGATCCTTTTTAGTTCAGTATCAACGTTAAGAACCTTAACTTTGACTACCTGACCAACCTTTAAATATTTCCGGGGATCATCGATATACCGGTCAGCTATCTCAGAGATATGGACTAATCCGTCTTGATGGACTCCTATATCTACAAATGCTCCGAAATTGGTGACATTGGTCACAACTCCTTCCAGGACCATCCCGGGTTCTAGATCTGTGATCTCCTTGATCGCATCTGAAAAAAGAGCATAAGTGAATGTTTTTCTTGGATCGCGTCCCGGTTTTTCAAGTTCAGCAATGATATCTTCAATAGTAGGCAGGCCGACATCATTTGATATAAAACTTTTTTTATCCACTAGAGCAAGTATACCGGCATTGCCAATTAAATCTTCAAGCGGTGTTTTCAGAGATGCGGCTATTTCTTCAACCAGCGCATATCGTTCCGGATGTACCGAAGAATTGTCCAGTGGATTATCAGCCTCAGGGATCCTTAAAAATCCGGCTGACTGTTCATAGGTTTTTGCTCCCAATCCTTTTACTTTCTTTAACTCTTCACGGTTGGAAAATTCCTTTTTTTGATTTCGATATTCAACAATAGCTGCGGCTAACGAAGAATTTAATCCGGAAACATAGCTGAGAAGCTCCTCAGAAGCTAGATTCACATCCACTCCAACCAGATTAACACAGCTTTCTACAATTCCATCCAGGGATTCCTTGAGAAGCGTTTGGCTGACATCATGCTGATATTGGCCGACACCGATCGCTTTGGGGTCTATCTTAACCAGTTCTGAAAGTGGGTCCTGCAGGCGGCGGCCGATCGAAATAGCCCCTCGCACAGTGAGATCATAATCCGGGAATTCTTTAGCGGCCACTTCTGAGGCGCTATATACGCTGGCACCGGCTTCGCTTACTATTAAGCAAATAGCTTTGTTGTCTCCCTTATATTCCTCCAAAACCTGCCTTATGAACTGTTCTGTTTCTCTGCCAGCTGTCCCATTACCGATCGCGATCAATTCAATTTTATACTTTTCAATAAGTTCAAGGATGATCTTTTTCGACTCTTCTTTTTTGTTTAAGGGTTCATGAGGATATATAGCTGCAAATTCTAAAAAATTTCCGAGTTTATCAAGGGCCGTGACTTTACATCCTGTTCTAAATCCAGGATCTATTCCTAAAACAGGTTTTTTCCCGGCAGGAGAAGCTAAAAGTAGTTCCCGGAGGTTTTCGCTAAAAACTTGGATAGCTTCTTCATCAGCATGCTCTCGAAGTTCTTTACGAATTTCTGTTTCAGTAGCGGGAAGAAGGAGACGTTCAAATGCATCTTTTGCAGTTTCTTTTAGCAGGTATTCAGCTGAAGTATCTCGCTGTTTTATCAAATGTGATTCCAGAAAGAGATAAGCTTTCTCAACCGGAATTTCAAGTTTAATTGTAAGAACTTTTTCCCTTTCACCTCTAAACATAGCCAGAATTCTATGGGAGGGGATCTCCGTTATTTTTTCTTTGTAATCATAATACATTTGGAATTTTGTTTTTTCCGCAACAAATTCCTTGCGTACTTGAGATACGAGATATCCCCTTTGTACAGCCAATTCACGCAGCCATTTTCTGATATCGGCATTCTCAGAAAGAAACTCAGCCAGTATATCACATGCCCCTTTTAAGGCTTTTTCCGCGGGGTCGAAGCCCTTTTCTATGTTTATGAAGGTTTTTGCCTTTTCTTTAAGATCAACGTCATTAGAATCGATTTTAAGTAGCCATTTGGCCAACGGCTCTAAACCTGCTTCTTTGGCTTTGGTTGCTTTGGTTTGTCTTTTTGGTCGAAAAGGTAAGTAGATATCTTCCAGTTCAGTTTTATTCATGCAGGTATTGATTTTGTCTTTTAGCTCAGGGGTCATTTTTCCTTGGCCAGTCACTGAATCAATGATCGTTTCCCTGCGATCTTCCAGCTCTTGATAATATTTATTTTTTTGAGCCAGTTCTCTTATGACTACTTCATCTAGGCCATCGGTCATTTCTTTTCTGTATCTGGCGATAAAAGGAATGGTTGCGCCTTGACTCATTAGGTCCAAAGTATTTTTAACCTGATAATTTTTTAAGTTAAATTCTCTTGTTAGGACATCAATTATTTTCATGTTTACAGTCTCTTTAATTGATTTTACATTGGGTTTATTCTATGCAAAGCGGTGGTTAATAATTTTGAACATTTCATGAATATAATCCGGATTGGTACCACAGCATCCGCCTATAAAATTAGCTCCGCCATTTATCATATCTGGGATATATCTAACATAGTCTTCAAGGGATTGTGAATAAACGACGCCTTTAGCTGTGACTGATGGCTGTCCCGCGTTTGCCTGTGCCAGTATTGGAAGTTTTGTTGATTCCCTCATTATTTTAACCAAATCACTCATGTTTTTACTATCAAGAGTACAATTCGCGCCAATAACCTCAACACCCATTTTTTTTAATTCTTCAAAACTTTGGGTAACTGAATTTCCCATGATCGTATAAAATCCACGTGGAGTTTTATTGAATGTCATTGTTGCAAATATGGGGGGATGATCAGAAATTTTTTGGGCGGCACGGATAGCACTTAAAACCTCTCTTAGATCATATTGGGTTTCCATTAGAAGTATATCGACCCCACCATCTTTAAGACCTTTTATCTGTTGTAAAAAAGAATCTTCAAAATCAATTTCATCGTATTCACCGACAGGTTTTAGGAATTTCCCGGTAGGACCTATGGAACCTGCTACCCATTTACCTTCAGGCCTGATCGAAGCAGCCAATTGGGCAGCTTCATAATTAAGCTCATAACATTTTCCACCCAGATCATAAGATGACAATTTTATCAGACTTCCACCAAAACTATTTGTGCTCACCACATCTGCACCGGCTTCAAAATAAGATCTATAAATGGAACTTATTATATCGCTTTTATCAACATTCCATTGTTCTGGACATTCGCCGGATTTAAACCCATAGCGAATCAGTTCTGTTCCCATAGCGCCGTCAAATAGAACCACACGTCGTTTAGCCAAATTCAGAATATCAGATGGCATTCTAATTACTCCAGATTTTAAATATTTTGATTAATAATATGATTTACAGACATTATTGTCAAAGAGGAAAATAGAGAATAATTACATGTAATTAAATTACATTTGTCAATTATATTTTATTTCTTTAAAGCCGATCTTTATGTCTTTCGAATTATTTTATTTTTGAGATATACAAAAATATGGATAATTTGAAATAATTTTTTTAAGTTATTAATATTATTATAATTATAGAATTTTCGTTAAACATTTATGACATAATTTTTAATTTTAAATTATAAATCCATATTTATATAGACTATTTATGTTATGATTCTTGTAAATATAAATATTAAAAATTATAATATGTAAAA
>CAZLBV010000279.1:0-7640 GCA_964557845.1 uncultured Eubacteriales bacterium
ATGGAAATGGAAGGACCGGAAGATTACTCGTCACATTTTTTCTTTGTCATCAAAAAGTATTAGAACGGCCGGTGCTATATTTTTCGGAGTATTTAAAAATGCACAGAAATAAGTATTTTTCCTTCCTGGATGATTATAGAAAAGGGAATATATCTGAATGGCTGAAGTTTTTCTTAGAGGGTGTTATTCAAATATGTGAAAAAGCAATTGAAACCTCAAATAAGATCATTGATCTTAGAGAAAAAAATCTCCAGAAAATATCAAGCATGGGTGGAGCAAGTAAAAACGCTATATTATTATTGAAGCAGCTTTACAAATTGCCCATTGTCAATGTAAGAAAAGTTGAAGAAACTATTGGCCTTTCACGAGAAGCGGCAAATCGATTGGTCAGACGATTTTGTAAAGCGGGAATTTTAGTGCAGAAGGATCGAAATGTTAAATATGGCAGGCTATTTGTTTACAGAGATTATTTATCTCTGTTTGAATAAACTTTGTCATATATACAAATAAATTAAGGTTAGTGATGGGGCTTAATGATCATTATCAAAAAAGACAGCGCTGAATTCCTCTCCAAACCCCAGAAAAAATTGATCCTGATCCAGTAGGATTTAGCCCCCACCTTATGATTTTGTGCGCCGGCAATCTTTGTTTTGATTATTATAATTTAAGGGTATAAAGTATTTATGAATGAATATTTCTATTCTGCATGACCAGCTAAAACTATTATTTTCGGAAAGAATAAATAGTCGTCTTCAGCCAGAAGACAATTAAACATCTGACTAGTTTCATAAATTTCCGGTTATGATAACTCACATTAAATCACAAAACTAAAAATTTTATATATAAACAAAAAATATCACGTATCACCTAAAAATATTATATATGAATAAAAAATATCACATATGCTTTTGCTTTATAGATTGGGAGAATCCTCTAAGATTTAATTAATAAATGTAAATTAATTAAAAAGGAGGATTAAATGTTTAAAAATGTTTTAAAGGTTGTTATGATCATTATGATTGTCACAGGGATTGCTCTTTCAGTTTCCAACTTTTTACCCAGGTTAGAAGCAGGTAGTCATGCAGCATTCGGGACAACTACTCAAATACCGGGAGGAAGTCCTGATTGGTGGACATGGCTTTATGATGATTATTTTTGCATTTCCCCCCCAAGTAATTGCTGTATAGTGTTTCCTATCTGATTTGACATTTATTATCATCATAAAGACAAACAACTACGACTAAAATAAAGTAAGGAAGCCGGCCTTTCAATACGGTAGTAAATCTATACGGAAAATATTAAAAATGTTTAAAAGAGCTATATTAAGTTGGTCAATATTTCTAATCATCATAAATTTAATATTTGGAAGTGAGATTAACCTCGAGGAAAGATTTACGATATCACAAGAAAAAGCCATTTTAATGAACATTCAGTGTTTTGCTGTTACAGAAGATGAAATGTTTATACTTCCGGATGCAAAAGCAGGGGATATAAAACTGTACGACAACGAGGGCAAACTTATAAAAATATGGGGCAGAAGAGGGCCCGGGCCAGATGAATTTGGGTCTCCGTTCTTTTGCGACTATAAGAATTCAACGTACATACATCTAGATGCGGGAAAAAACACGATTTCCATTTATAAAAGAATAGAACCGTTAAAATTTGCTCGCTTGCATGAGTTGCTATGTCCAGGGTGCCTGTCCGATGTCCGTCTTTTCAAGGATGGTGTCCTGATTGATAGTTATGCCATTGATTCAAATGGGAATGAGTTTTCGCTTTATTTCAAGAATTTTGAAGGTGAAAAAACACACCATATTTTACCTTTGTATTTAAAATATGGGTTTGAATCAGAGAATCAATACAAAACCAATTTTAATGATATTTCACCTATTGGTGTTTTTGCTTATTTCTCAATATGGGATAATTTCATTTTCTATGTATGGGAAGGCCGGCTAAAAATATTAAAGATTAATTTGGGCACAAAAAGAATTGAAGCTTTTGGACAGGAGACAAAAAATTATATTAGGCCAAAAGTCACCAGGGGAATCCTTGAAGCAAGAAGAAAGAGAAAAGGAGAAATTGAAAGTAAAGAGAAGGAAAAGATGTCTTGGATAAGGGGCGTGAATGCAAACAAAAATATCATTTTTCTCTATTATGTAAATTTCAACAAAGAAATGTCTCTTTGGGAGGCTTTTTTACAGTTCTATGATCATGCAGGAAAATTATTACATGAACAACGGCTCAATGAGGCAGTTTCTTACTTAAGATATGGCCCTCCACTTTTTTATAGTCAATCTAATAATAGAATATACTTGCTTTCAAGGCGATTGAATGAAGAAAACTATTTAGATGAATATGAAGTTTTAAAATACAAAATCGATAAGTGAAAAACTATCTTCTTATTTTATTAATAGTGATTATACTTGTGCTAATCAGCTTTATGTATAGATCTAATCATACAAATATATTGAATGGTTTTTTCAAAACAGACTTAAAAAATATCGATTCTATAAATGATCAATTTTATTTGGTTTTAATTTTTTCAAAACATAATTGTGAGCCATGCTTAGAGGTAATTGAGGTCTTAAATAATCTTCCTGAACATTTCAAAGTGATTGGTCTTGTGCCAGAAAGGGAATTAGCGGATGAAGAAGATCTAAGAAATAAAACTAATGCGAAATTCGAATTGATTGGCCTAAAAAAATTTAAAAGGTATATCCCTCCATATGCACCCACCCTGTTTGGAATTTCCCAAAATGATGAAATTTTTTTCATTTTGCCGGGTGTTCCTTACGAAAAAAATTACTTAGAATAGTTCTTGACTGAGTTTTATCACAAAGCATATCCTCTCTTGGTAGTGCGATAAAACTCTTTAGATAAATTTTTTATTTCAATAAAAACAACAGAATTTTATGATTTATGACATGATTTAAGATTAGAAAAGTCGCTCTGAATGTCAGCTCTCAGATATTCAGAATTATTTTCTTAATAAATTGAAAATAATGATAAATAATAATTCATCATCGGGAAACCTATATTATTCTCCATCGATTCTGAAAGTTTTAAAGACACAAAAGTACATGACAGAAAATCCTGCGAAAAGCCATTCTATTAGTTCATTATCAGCTGACTTAGATATTTCTCCACCCTGGTTATCGAATATATTTAAAAATTTTTCCGGAATTTCTTTATCAGACTTTTCCACAAAAATTAAATTATTTAATGCGCTATGGGAGCTTGTTTCGACCGAAAAACAGATTAAGACAATTGCGCTTGATCTGGGATATGAACCGCTGTATTTTTCGAATAAATTCCGCACATTATTCGGCGTAACGCCTTCGGATATAAGGAAAGATATTTTTGATGTCAGATAAAAAGTACAGAACTATTTAAATTTGATTGCTCGCCTGAAATCCTATATAAAAGATGGTCAAATTATTATCTGGATGCGGATTCAGCATTTTCTGCGTTCCAGCTCATATGAAGCTTTCGGCGATTAACAGCGCAGTCACGCAGATAAAGATTGATGAGAGTTTGATAAGGAATGCCGGTTTCCTCTGATAAAGACTTAAAATATAAAATAGTGTCGTGGTTTAGCTGCATGGTTATCGGTTGTTTTAAATATTTTATATAAGGGTTTTTACGTCCCTTCATTTTGGAAAAATCGTAATGTTTTCTCATTTTCTTTTTTTATCCTATTCAAACCTTAAGACATCTATATGTACATTGTACTTATAGCAAAAAAGTTATCAAGATGAGATATTAGAGGATTATGCTCAATCCCGCTTAAAGAGGCGGGTGCCTTTTTCGATGACTGCGCGGCCGTCCGGTCCGCAGCAGAAGAGAAGATCGAGGATGGATAATTTCCTTAGATAGGGTCCCCAAAACTGGGGATACTGAGGAGAGGAATAGCGGGCAAACCAGACTTTGATTTTTGCTTTGGAAAAAAGTTTGAGATCGATGGCTTTTTTGGAAAAGTAAGGCATGACCACTTCATCGGCGTCAAGAGATTGGGCCAATTTGACCAGAAGCTCGGTGCCTTTTCCTTCAATCCCCAAATTCGACTGAAGCACGTAGGGAGTTTTGATCTCCAGAATTTTACGGCACATTTCCAAAAGTTCCCAAGCCATCGGCTGGAAGCTGTCGTCTTTTTGTTCTATAATTGCCTTGATCTCACCATAGATCTCATCAAAATAGAGAGATTTCCCGTAAAAATGGCGGAGGGTTTCCAGAAAATCAAACGCCCATTTTTCCTTCTCAAAAATTTCCAGGTCTTTTATGAGCTGATCGCCCCGGCCTTTTTTCTTAAGGGGAACGGTGATCCAGACTTCTCCGGCCGGGCCTTTTATCCGGTTGCGGTTGACATAGCTGAATCCCCGCGAAAGCTGAGTGGTATCCAGCAGGATCATGGTCTCTGAATAAAGCAATCTTCCGAAAAAACCTCCCCAGGGAATAAAAAATGGCTGATTAAAGCTTACGATCATCACCTTAATGATAACACAGCTTCGCTGATTTATGTTCAAGAAAATAATTGGGTTATGGAAAATAATTGGGTTATGAAATAGTGTCCGGGGAGGATGTTTCCTTAAAACCAATTTTTTAAGGAAATAATTGAGTTTAAGAAAACCGACTGCGATCATCTATAAAAAGGAGGAAGTGATCGAAAGTTAAAATTATTGATGTTAAATTCCCTAAAATTTTATTATTATTTAAACCGGTTCAGACATTCATGGATTTAGAGGAGATTCCAGATGAAGGTTCTGCTGGTATTCAATCCCATAGCGGCTCATAAGCGGGCGGGAAAACTTCTGCCGGAAATAGAGGCCGGATTTACTGAGCTGAATATTTCCTTCGACCTTAGGCTTACCGATTATCCTGAACATGCTGTTGAAATTGTCCGGGAGGCAGATTTTGATCTGTATGATGGCATTGCAGTGGCCGGAGGTGACGGGACTTTATTCGAATCCATAAATGGCTATTACCAGAATCAATCCCAGAGAAAAATCCCTATAGGAGTTCTGCCAATTGGAACCGGCAATGCATTTGCCCGGGATTTGGAACTTCAGACTTTTCAATGGAGAGAAGCTTTAGAGATCATCCATAAAAACAAACCCAGAAAAGTCGATGCCGGCTCCTTCACCACCCACGGGCAGAAATACTATTTTCTTAACATCATGGGATTGGGATTTGTCGCGGATGTCACAAAAACCGCCCATAAATTAAAACTGATCGGGAATGTTTCTTATACGATTGGTGTTCTCTATCAAACCATATTTCTAAAAACCTTCAAGCTTAAAATGGAAGCAGATGGAAAGGTGGTCGAACGGGAAAGTGTATTCGTAGAGATATCCAACACCCGCTACACCTCGAACTTTCTCATGGCGCCCAATGCCGGGATCGATGACGGTTTGCTGGATGTAACCATTTTCAGCCGTTTAAACAGAAGGCGACTGCTCCAGTGTTTTCCCAAGATCTTTACCGGGGAACACCTTGAAATGGATGAGATCGAGCAGTTTAAAGCCAAAAATATCATGATCGAAACCGAAAAGCCCAAAGTGATCACACCGGACGGCGAGCTGGTCGGTATCTCACCAGTGACAGTGGAGTGCCTTCATCAGGATGTGCCGGTTTTTTGGAAATAAGATCAGAACGTCAGTAATCGACCACACTCCAGTAATTCCCGGTCCCTCCGATATTCTCGATTATGTTCAATGAGAGAGCGTTGGTATTCATGTTCATCCTGTTCATCATCTGCATCATATGCTGTCTGGACTGGTAGTCCCGCATGGCATCTGCCGTGGATGACGTTCCGCTGGCGGCAGGAGGAGAAGAATAAGTATAGCTGGAGGGATTAAAATTTTGGGCTATCTGGGCATGAAAAGAGGATTTATACTGCTCTTTCTGAGCGGGTGAAAGCTGATTCCAATTGGCTTCCAGCAACTGCCATAGAAGGCTGGCACTGCAGAGTAACTGCTTTTGCTCCAGGGGCATGGAAAAGAAATTTCCGGCCAGCTCCGCGGCCACGGATTCGATCAGTTGAGGAGAAAGTACGATCGGCTGACCCATAAGTTCGCTGTTAAAGGCCAGATATTTTGTCATCCCTTCCGCGTCCTTATCAGTAAGCACGAGTCCATTAGCCGGGTCATGAGCCAGCACCTTTATATAGCGGTTCATAACCTGGATCATAAGGGGTTTATCTGTCTCCATCATCTGATATGTAGCCTGATAAAGCGAATTGAAAAGCTCCTGACGGGCTAAACCTATCCTCATAGGTTCGGTAAAGCTTCTTAATGTCTGCAAAGACTGGGCAAGGCTGTTTATCTGCTGAATGAAAGAGGGGGGATTTTGGTTGAATTCAACGATGGATTGAGCTTCCAGTTCTTTCACTTCGGCAGTGGTTATTTTCTGTCCGATAATAAACTGGATCAATCCTACGCCCGTGTTTAGATGGGCATCGGTCAGAGTGTGTCCATTTTTCGAGGAAAGTTCCCTGGTTGGGGAATCGGAAACATTGGGCTGATATTCGGAAGGAGCCGGTTGATTTGATACCGGAGGCTGCTGCCGTTGATAATTAATCCTCAGTCCATTGACATCCTGCAGAATGATGAGGTTGTCGGTCAGTGTGATGATAGTATAATAAACTGGTTGGGCTCCCGAGGCATCCTGCATCCAGAACACATTGCCGTTGATCCCAAATCTACCGGTGCTTTGACCGTTGGGGAACTGGAGAGAATAAGAGCCGGAGGCATTTAATTCCAGGGAGATATTATACTGGTTATCCCGCCATTTTCCGGTAATATTTTGACCGTACAGGGGAGTCAAGATTGATGATTGTAAGAAAAATACTAACATAAGTAGAAAAGGCAAACATATCTTCTGAACAGTTTTTGATCGTAGTGAGCCGTCCATTAGCACCTCAGTTTAATATCAGTTAAATCTCAGAATGGACTGGATTATAGCCATCGGGATATGGCTTGTCAAACTGTAAAAAACCTAATATTCCTTCCCTGGTCTTTGGCGGGATCGCTTTTTTTCAGCAGTTAAAAAACCCTTTTTTACCTGAGCATCCGGATCATTGGTTTTCGCTTTTTGCCCCTGCTGTGCTCAAGCCGATGAATCCATTTTGACGAAGTGCTTCGTAGACGACTATTGCAACTGCATTTGAGAGATTGAGTGAACGGGCTTGTTTTTTCATTGGGATCCTGTAGCAGACTTCGGGGGATTGATTTAATATGTCCTCTGGTATTCCGGCAGTTTCTTTTCCGAAGATCAAAAACAGGTTTCCTGAGAATTCGATTTTATCGTAGGATTTCCCGGCTGTCTTGGTGATAAAGGCGAGATTATCCTGTCCATGCCGGGATAAAAATTCGGAAATGCTGTTATGAGTGAAGATTTCGACCATATGCCAGTAATCAAGGCCTGCGCGTTTTAGATACCTGTCCCGAAGTGAAAATCCAAGCGGTTTGATCAGATGCAGCCCGGCGCCTACAGCGGCGCAAGTCCGGGCGATATTTCCGGTATTTTGCGGGATCTCAGGCTCAAAAAGTACAATATTAAGGCTTTTGAGATTTAGTTTGGCCATCCGTTTTTATTATGAGCTCCGGCAGCAGTTAAAAAACAGAATTATATCGTCACAGGCA
>CAZLBV010000280.1:0-8341 GCA_964557845.1 uncultured Eubacteriales bacterium
TCTGGTGGATTCCGGGGGGATCTTTCTTCCCCATCAGTCAGGGACTTTTCCGGACAAAGAACATTTCGGAAGGATATTTTATAATCAAGCCAGGCTGTCGGCATTAGGGATCCCTCAAATCTCGATCGTAATGGGCTCCTGTACAGCCGGAGGGGCCTATGTTCCTGCCATGAGCGATGAGACGGTTATCGTCCGCAAGCAGGGAACTATCTTTATTGGTGGCCCTCCGCTGGTAAAAGCCGCCACCGGGGAGGAGGTCTCGGATGAAGATCTGGGTGGAGCGGATGTTCACTGCCGGATATCCGGTGTGTCCGATTATTATGCCCAAAACGATGAGCATGCGCTGGAGATCGCCAGAAATATCGTGGAGACCCTGGATCCTCCCCAGCGGTTTGAGCTGGACCGGCATGAAACCGAAGCCCCCTATTATGACCCGGATGAACTTTACGGTATCATCCCTCCGGATCTTCGAAGGACGTTTGATATTAAAGAGATCATCGCCCGGATCGTAGACGGCAGCCGTTTCCAGGAATTCAAGGAGCTTTATGGCCAGACCATTGTTTGCGGATTTGCACGGATCATGGGTTATCCGGTGGGTATTCTGGCCAATAATGGAGTTTTATTCTCGGAAAGCTCCCTTAAAGGCTCTCATTTTGTGACTTTATGTGGCATGCGAAAGATCCCGCTGGTTTTTCTTCAGAATATCACGGGATTCATTGTGGGCAAGCAGTATGAGCATAAAGGAATTGCAAAGGACGGAGCCAAACTGGTCCATGCTGTGGCCAACGCGGATGTCCCTAAATTTACGGTTATCGTGGGGGGCTCTTACGGAGCAGGCAATTATGCTATGTGCGGACGGGCTTATGATCCGCGGCTTCTCTGGATGTGGCCCAATGCCAGGATCAGCGTCATGGGAGGTGAGCAGGCAGCCAACGTGCTTTTAACGGTCAAAGAAAAGAGCCTGGAACTAAAAGGCAAAAAGATGTCTGAGGAAGAAAGAAAGGCCTTCATGCAGCCTATCCTGGATAAATATGAATATGAAGGCAGCCCCTACTTTAGCACGGCCAGACTCTGGGATGACGGGATCATCGACCCCCGGGAAACCAGAGAAAGCCTCGCCCTGGGGATCGCCATGAGTCTCAATGCCTCCATTCCGGATTACAGAATGGGAATATTCAGGATGTAAGGGACAATGAATAAACCGGATAAATTCCAGACTATTCTAGTGAATATCGAGGGACAGACAGCATGGGTCACTCTGAACCGGCCTGACATTCATAACGCCTTTAATTCTCTTATGATCTCGGAACTCTATAAAGCCTTTTCCTGGATCGAGAATAATGAGATTATTCGGGTAGTGGTTTTAACCGGTGCCGGAAGGTCCTTTTGTGCTGGAGCGGATCTAAATTGGATGCGCGAGGTAATAAAATATTCTTTTGAGCAGAATCTGCAGGAGTCACGGCAAATTGCAGATGTACTGCATAAGATCTATGCCCTTCCCAAACCCACCATCGCCATGGTCAACGGAACCGCTATCGGAGGTGGCACCGGGCTGCTGTCTGCATGTGATATTGTGATCGCGGCAGATAAGGCTAAATTCGGCTTGAGTGAGGTCAAGCTTGGCTTAGTCCCGGCCGCAATTTCTCCTTATGTGGTTAGGCGGATAGGGGAGAGCAAAGCCAGGCAGTATTTTCTTACCGGAGAGAGGATTTCGGCAGACAGAGCTTCTGAGATCGGCCTGATCAATGAAGTGGTCTCTCTAGAGGATTTAAAAGCACGAGTAGATGACCTTATTGACAATCTTTTGACTTCTGGCCCTGAGGCGATCGCAAACTGCAAGGAATTGATCTTCCGGGTGCCGCGCATGGACATGGAAGAAGCCAAAGAATTTACCGCCCGTATGATCGCTAACCTGCGTATCAGCCGGGAAGGCCAGGAAGGAATGGCGGCTTTTTTGGAAAAACGGTCTCCTTCCTGGATAAAACCAAAATAATAGGAATTTCCAGGAAAAGGGTGTTTGGGTAGAGAGATTAAAAAGGACAAGGAACAACCCATGTTCAATAAAATATTAATTGCCAATCGAGGTGAGATCGCAGTCAGAGTGATCAGGGCCTGCAGGGAAATGGGGATCGAATCAGTGGCTGTCTATTCAGATGTGGACAGAGAAAGTCTTCACGTTCAGCTGGCCGATGAGGCAGTCTGGATAGGACCACCACCTGCGGTGGACAGCTACCTTAATATTGATGCGATTATGGAGGCCGTGCATAAAACCGGAGCTGAAGCGATCCATCCAGGTTATGGCTTTTTAGCGGAAAATGCCGTTTTTTCAAAGAGATGCGAGGATGAGAATATCGTATTTATCGGGCCTAACGCGAACGCTATGGAGCTGGTCGGGGATAAGATCCGGGCCCGTAAAGCCATGGAAAAGGCGGAAATTCCTATCATACCCGGGATGAAAGGAATTCATAAGGATGTAAACGATTATGTGCCGGAAGCGGAAAAAATAGGGTATCCGGTCATGATCAAGGCTTCAGCCGGAGGCGGGGGCAAGGGAATGAGGATCGCTTTCTCCCCGGATGAATTGATCCCGGCTCTGGAAGCCGGCATGCGCGAGGCTAAGGCGGCTTTTGCCGATGAATCCGTTTATCTGGAAAAATTCATCGAAGAGCCCAGGCATGTGGAATTTCAGGTGCTGGCGGACAATTTCGGCCATGCCGTCCATCTTTTTGAAAGGGAATGCTCGATCCAGAGACGCCATCAGAAGATCATCGAGGAAACACCTTCCACTGCCCTGGATCCGGAGCTGCGCCGTCGTATGGGCGAGACCGCTGTCAAGGTCATTAAAACCGCAAAATACAACAACGCTGGAACGGTTGAGTTTCTCCTGGATAAAAATAAAAATTTCTATTTTCTGGAGGTCAATGCCCGGCTTCAGGTTGAGCATCCGGTTACGGAACTGATTACAGGGATCGATCTGGTCCATCATCAGATCCAGATCGCTGCCGGACGAAAATTAACCTTAGAGCAGGAAAAGCTGAAACAGAAAGGCCATGCCATCGAGTGCAGGATCTATGCCGAAGATCCGGTCAATAATTTTCTTCCCTCCTCGGGGAAGATTCTTTTTCTGAAAGAACCTTCCGGTCCCGGGGTCAGGAATGACTGTGGTATTTTTGGTGGATGGACGGTTCCCATCTTCTATGACCCCATTCTGGCAAAACTGATAGTTTGGGCGGAAAACAGGGATTTGTGCTGCCGCCGCATGGAAAAAGCTCTGGATAGTTATGTGATTCTGGGAATCCAGACCGGTATAGAATTCCTAAAAGATATTATCGCTCACCCCAGTTTCAGGTCAGGAGAAACCACGACGGGTTTTATAAATGCTCATTTTAAAGACTGGAAGCCTAAAGAAAAACCGGTCGAGCTGCAGCGTTTGGCCGTCATGGCCGCGGCTTATGATGATATGGTTTCTTGTGGGGAGACAGCCGGTTCTGGCCCGGTCAGAAAAGCCGCAGATTCTCCCTGGAAGACTTTAGGAAAATGGTATATCGGAGGTAAGTAAAGTGGACTATGAATTTAAAGTTGATGGATGCCTTCGTTCTTTTTCTCTGGAAAAAAAGGAAAAAATGTTCGTTTATAAAGACGACGAGCAAGAGATGGAAGTCGATATTCAACGGATCTCACCAGATTGTATCTCCGTGCTTTTGGATGGAAAATCCCGGCTTATTTATATTTCCCGGCAGGGTGCAGCCCGGCATATCAGCGTCGGCAGCCGGCGTTTTGTAGTGGAAGACCTGGATGAGGAGTGTGTCGGCTTCAGGGGAGGGGAAGAATCCCAGGAAGATATGCGGTTTGTCAAACCCCCTATGCCGGGAAAAGTAATTAAGATCAATATTAAAGAGAAGGAAACCGTACGCAAAAATCAGACTCTGGCCATTGTGGAAGCCATGAAGATGGAAAATGAGATCAAAGCCTCCTTTGATGCAGTGGTGATAAAGATATTCGCCGCCGCCGGCGATCTGGTCGATACTGAAAATCCCCTCATAGAGCTTGAATCATGCCCCGGGGACGATAAGGAATAATCAGGGACTCCATACTCTTTTCTTTTACTCCTCTCCCTTCCCCCTTTCCCTTCCCCCTCGCTTGACTGAAATCTTAGAATGGATTAATTTGAAGACAGGCTGCATGATATTTCCCGTAAAATGATAATACAAAAGTGATCATTGTATCTGTGAATGGGATTTTGCAACTTTTTTTAAGAAATTTCAGTTTGGAAAGATGAGAATGGATGAACAAGAATTGATGAAGAAAATCGAGGAAGGTGATGAAATGGCATTTGCCCAGATAGTTAGGCTTTATAAGGGCAGAATAGTCAATTTCCTCTATCAGTTGACCGGTGATTATGAAAAAGCAGTTGAGCTGGCCCAGGAGACATTCATGCGGGTGTATTTTAAAGCCAAACGGTACCGGCCGATCGCTCCGGTTTCATCCTGGATATACACCATTGCCTCTAATCTGGCCAAAACTGAGATGAAAAAAAAGAAGCGAATAACCACAGTTTCCATCGATGATGAGTATAACAGAGCATCTTCCCAGGTTTCTTATGAGGATAATCCTGAGGACAAGGAGACTATAAAAAATTTAAGAAAAGCCCTCGATTCCCTCCATTCTCGCTATCGGATCCCATTGGTTTTAAAAGAT
The DNA here is from genome assembly GCA_964557845.1 of uncultured Eubacteriales bacterium. Taxonomy (GTDB): domain Bacteria; phylum Acidobacteriota; class Aminicenantia; order Aminicenantales; family Aminicenantaceae; genus CAZLBV01. The sequence continues at coordinate 4,699 of CAZLBV010000280.1, forward strand.
ATCGAAGGATTCTCTCAAGAGGAGATAGCCGAAATGCTGAATAAACCAATTGGAACGATAAAAGCCAGGATCAGCCGGGGCCGGGCTTATCTGAGAAAAGAGATCGAAAAACACCCAGGAGATTTTAATTTTTTATCGAAGGGAGAGGAATATGGAGATGAAAGAGCTTGATTATTTAAAAAAATTGGGAAAAGTGGGAGCCCCACCTGATTTTGAACAGAGAGTTTTAACTCAACTCTCGCTGAGAAAAAGATCGGAAATCAGAGTTAGACGTCTCCGCCTTTCTTTTGCCGGGGCCTTTGGTGCTGTCGCAATTCTTGTGATCGTGGCAGGGCTATTTTTTCTTCCACAAAACGAGAACGTTAAGTATTCAGGTTTGGAAAAAGGCTTTTCTCCTGAGTTTTCCGGCTACGGGCAGCAGAACTATATACCCATTACCGAATCTATGGAATATGCCGGAGAGATTCGGAGCAAGGCAAAACAGCCTAAGACTATATATATATTGGAGCAAGTCTCTGACACTACCGATACCAGAATCAAGTATTAAGGAGGTCAGTGTAAAATGACTACAAAAATCAGAGCCTTATTAAGTTTTGTTTTGTTTTTTTCAGTGCTCTGTATCTCTGCCTATGCAGAACCTATCCCTGCAGTTAACGGAGATAAGGATTTAAAAGATATCACGAACAAAGTCTATCCCTCAGTGGTCAAAGTCGAGGCCAGAAACGGCTGGACCAAAGTTGCCACCGGAGTGGTGATCGATAAAGACGGCCACATCGTAACGACCGCGCTTATCACTCCCCGGGATGAAGAACTGTATGTGATCACATCAGAGGGGGAGAGAGTCGAAGCCGAATTTTTAGGCATGGATGCCATGACCCATCTGGCTGTAGTGAAAGCCAAGATGAAAAAAACTGAGCCCATTGATATGGGTGAGACCGAGGGGCTGGATACAGGCTCCTGGATCGGTGTCGTGTGCATTTCTCCGGAAGAAAAACCCATGATCACTCAGGGGATCGTAAGCTCAATTGCTTTCGATACCCTACGGTTAAACGTCTGGGTCGTTCCCGGTGCCAGCGGCAGCCCAGTAGTGGATGAGAACGGCCGCATGGTCGGTCTTATCCGAGGCGCCTATTCTGACAGCGTTATTATGATGGAAGGACAGATCGCGGTGGGCCGGGATTACTTTTTCAGCCGGGCTGAATCGCCCTCCTCAGGCATGGCCATGGCGATCCCCATTCATGTGGTGAAAATGGTGGCCTCTGAGATCAAGGAAAAAGGAAAAGTAGAAAGAGGCTGGCTGGGTATCACTATTGTTGATGCTGAGGAAGGCGGTGTTGAGATAATGAGTGTGGATCCGGATTCTCCAGCGGAAAAAGCCGAGCTTGAGGAAGGTGATATCATTTTGGAATTCGACGGACGCAAGATTACCGGAGGGAAGATATTGGTCGATGAGATCCGCATGCACCAGCCTGAAGACAAGGTCAAACTCAAGATAAAGCGGGACGATAAAACTATGGATGTTACGGTTGAGTTAGGTGAATATTCACGCAATGTGATGATCCGTGAGTTTGAAACCAAGTTCCCCCGGCTGTTTCCCCGCGGAGAGGAGAGGCTGGAGGAAAGATATGCGATTCCCAGGGAAGTCATTCCCGAAACTTTTTCTCAAAACAGGAAATTCATCGGCGTTTATCTGGATGATCTGAACGAAGAGCTGGCAAAATATTTTGGTGCTGAGGAAGGAACCGGATTACTCATTACTAAACTTACAGAAGCTGGGCCCGCGGAAAAAGCCGGTTTAAAGGTCGGAGATGTTATTGTTAAGGCTGATGGAGAGAAGGTGAAATCCCTTCAGGATCTGACCCGGCAAATTCAGAAAAAAGACAAAGGCGAAGAGATTGAAATCGAATATATCCGGGATAAGAAAAAGAAAACGGTCAAAGTCAAGGTAGATGAGGAAAAAGACCGGGGGATCTTTTTTGTCCCTTCCGAAAGGAGTATGATGGGTTTTTTAACAGACGAACCTTTCTTATCTCCGCGCCATAAATATGAAGACAGTTTTGAATCCCGGTCAGACCGGCAGTTTCTATATGAAGATATGTTTAAAAATCTTTTAGATAGATCCGGGAAAAAGCTGTATCGGCTGCAGGAAGAGCAGGAAGATTCCTTCCGGAAATTATTTGAAGAGTTCAATGAACAGCTCATTCAATTTCCGGAGAAGTCATCCACACAAGAAGTGAAGTGGTATCGGGGCATAACAATCTGACTTGCTATTATGTCCATTCTCATAGGGGAGTGAGGGAGCGCTTAGGCGTTCCTCATTCCCCTCTTTTTTTTAGCCATTTATTGGTAAAGAATTCGGTTTCTTCTTGTGACAGCCTTGTATCTTTATAAAATCCTTTTTTTTGGCGCTGTTTGATCGCTTCATAGAGAATGATCCCCACCGAAACAGATAGATTGAGACTCTGGACCATACCGAACATGGGGATCGATACGAGTGCATCTGCCATGGACTGGGCTTCCTCTGAAATGCCATCAGCTTCATTTCCAAAGACAACAGCCGTGGGTTGGGTGTAATCTACATCGGTAAAAGAAACAGCGTTTTTACCCAGATGAGTCCCGATTATCTGAAATCCTCTGTCTTTGAGTGATCCGAGACATTTTCGGGTGGAAGAATATCTGGTGAAATGCAGCCATTTTTCCGCCCGGGTGGAAATGGCTTCATTGACCGGAAACTCGTCATCGCCATGGTAGATTATATCCACGTACAGGATGCCGGCAGCATCACAGGTTCTGACAACAGCACTGGCATTGTGGGTATTTAAAACCTCCTCCATAACGATTCTTAGGTCAGACTGGCGTTTTGATAGTACTTTTTTTACTTTCTCTATCCGTTGTTTTGTCGGCACATCCAGAATATAACATCGAATACTGGTGACATCAACCTTATCTTTTAAGAGCTACTTGATACCATCAGAGGAAAAAGCTACCAAGTCCAAAAAAAGGATAAGGATGAGGTCAGAAATATCAGGGCCAGGGAATAAACAGAGCTTTTACGATCATAATCGCCCAGAATATCAGTACACCGGTCAGGGCCCTGATCTCTCTATTTCGTCTATACTGGGTCCAACTGAAGGTTTGTTTGTATTGGGGCAAGGAGGGTTTTAGGGTTGGGAAAAACAGAGGTGTTTTATTTTTATATTCTTCGTATTCCTCCGGGAAAAATTCATTCATTCTTTTTTTCTCCTGATTGATTATGATCGGGTAAAATACTAGAAAATATATAATGAATATTCCCAAAACAAACCAGGATCGTGCTCCAATAACTATACCGATCCCCAGGATCAAATTACCAAAATAAAGAGGATTCCTGGTATATCTATAGGGGCCGGTCATGGCCAGTTTTTTTTCTTTTCTGATATTTCCGCAGGCCCAGCAGCGGATTAGAAGGCCGGGGATGCATACCAAGAAGCCGATGGCAATTGACCAGAGTGTAGGACGGGCCAGGATGGCGGCGAGCAGAACACCAAATAGGCCATAGCGCACCCGCCAGCGGTAGATCACATCGATAAAATCGGTTTTACTCATTTTCTTCTAAGGCTTGAAGGCTTAAATAAGCGGTTTCTTCAGCCGTGGTCTTCTCGAG
>CAZLBV010000281.1:0-2738 GCA_964557845.1 uncultured Eubacteriales bacterium
GGGGCCTTGTCCTATCACTATATCCAGGTTGAAATCTTCCATGGCTGAGTATAAAACTTCTTCAACCGCCGGGTGAAGGCGGTGGATTTCGTCGATAAAAAGGTTTTCCTTGGATTGAAGATTGGTAAGAATGGCCGAGAGATCTCCGGTCCTTTCTATAACAGGTCCGGATGTGGGTTTGATCCCGACTCCTAATTCTTTGGCAATAAGGTAGGCTAAACTGGTTTTTCCCAATCCCGGCGGCCCATACAGAAGCACATGATCAAGATGTTCGTCCCTTTTCTTGGCGGCTTCGATAAAAATTTTCAGATTGTTCTTTATCGTTTCCTGGCCGATAAACTCATCGAAATTTCTTGGCCGGAGATTGTCTTCGAACAGCTGATCTTCTTTGGTTCTTATGGGAGTCAGCATAGCTTCCAAATCTTTTTCTTTTTTCATGTTTTTGCCAGCCTTATGGAACTGATTTTATATCTTTGCAAGCAGTTTTAATCCTTCCCTTAATAGTGTGTCCAAGCCTGCCTCCAGAGTGTAAGTTTTTATAGCTTCATCTACTATTTTCTCTACTTCTTTACGCTTGAAGCCCATGTTCATAAAAGCTGATATCAGGTCTTCTCTCTCCTGCATAGACGATGATTTAAGTATTTTTTGTTTCAGGGCTAATTTTTCCTGAAGTTCCAATGCGATTCTCATAGCGGTTTTTTTCCCTATTCCGGGAATAAGTGATATGCGGGCAATGTCACCCTGCCTTATGGCTTCTTCAAGATCAGACACGCCTATTCCCGAAAGAATATTCAGGGCTATTTTAGGACCGATTCCGGATATGGTTATTAATTTTAGAAAAAGATCCTTTTCTTCTTCAGTAGAAAAACCAAATAGAGTCAATGAATTATCCGTCATATGGGTGTATATCAAGATCGTGACCGGGTTGCCGGGTTCTCCGGCTTTAAGATATGTGGATAAAGGGACGTAGGCCTGATACCCGACACCATTACAATCTATGATGAACTGGTTGGTTTTTTTCTGTATCAAATTTCCTTTTAGGTATGCGATCATTTTAAATCCCTATTGTATAATCTATTGTTTAACTTGATTCTTACTGTATCATCTATGATAGTAATCTCAACTCTCTGTATCAATCTTTTTTTGAAATAAGCATGAATTTAAGTGACAAAAAGCTGTAGCAAGAGCATCTGAGGCATCCATCTCCAAGGCTGAGCTTTCAATCTGAAGAAGTGCCGACACCATTGATCTTACCTGGTTTTTATCTGCCTGCCCATATCCGGTCACGGATTTCTTTATCTCCAGGGGGGAGTATTCGAATAACGGCAGTCCATTATCAGCTACGGCAACGAGGATGGCGCCTCTTACTTGACCAAGAGTGAGTGCTGTCTTGATATTCTGGGCATAAAAGGGGTTTTCTATGGCGATCTCATCCGGTTTAAAAGAGCGGATGATCTTCTCGATGTTAATTCTGATCTCGTTTATCTTTTGATGAAAAGGCAACTTGCCGGAAGTCTTAATGCAGCCGAAATCTAAAATAATGTATTGACCTTCTTTGTCTTCGATCACACCGAAACCTGTAGATTTGAGGCTGGGGTCAATTCCTAATACACGCAAAATGCAGTTTAACCTTCTGAGTTATCTGCCTGAACTATTCATAGGAAATACCAATGAAGACATTTTAAAGATTTGCTTTCATCGATCGCGGCGCGTGAATAATCCAGGTTAGTTTTATCCTTCAAAGGCTTCGATCTCTTTTTCATCTATATCAAAGTTGGCCCAAACATTTTGCACATCATCGTGATCTTCCAACTCTTCCATGAGACGCAGCACCTGTTGGGATTGCTTTCCTTCTACTTTAACATAAGTTTGCGGGATATAGGCTAACTTGGATGTGGTCATTTCAATATTATTATCCTGCAGAGCTTTGGCGACATTATCAAGGTTTTCGGGAGAAGTGATGATTTCAAAATTATCCCCCTCATCACTTAGATCTTCTGCATCTGCATCCATGATTATTTCCAATAGTTTTTCCTCAGATGCTTGGGATTTGTCCACCTCGATATAGCCCTTCCGGTTGAACATCCAAGATACACATCCCGATTCACCAATGTTCCCGCCGTTTCTTGTGAAAATGTGACGCAGTTCGGAGACAGTCCGGTTTTTATTATCGGTGACAGCTTCAACAAAGATCGCCACGCCGCCTGCTCCATACCCTTCGTAGGAGAGCTCTTCATAACTGGACCCCTCCAACTGGCCTGTCCCCTTGAGAATGGCGCGTTTGATGTTGTCTGAAGGCATGTTGACTGCGCGGGCGTCGGCCATAGCTTTACGCAGACGGGGATTCGCATCAGGATCTCCGCCGCCTATACGGGCGGCAATGGCGAGTTCCCTAATGATCTTGGTGAACATTTTGCCGCGTTTGGCATCTACGGCGGCCTTTTTATGTTTGATCGAATGCCATTTAGAATGACCTGACATATTGTTTTTTTCTCCTTGATAATCGACTAGCCTAAACGAGTTGATCCCCGTTTCACTCGAATTCACTTATAGCTGCATTAATCTCAGTGAGTAATAAATTTAGGCGTATAGAATTTTAACATAAACCTAAGAATAAAGTAAATGTAACAATGATCTGAAGTTCCCCCATTTTTATGAATCACGAAGCAGAAAACGGAAAAGGACATGTATAAATCCCTCAGAAAGACGTGGTTTTTCCCCAGCGAGGAAAAACCACT
>CAZLBV010000282.1:0-6313 GCA_964557845.1 uncultured Eubacteriales bacterium
GAATTTGCAGGGGCCTATCGATTCACTTTTAGCTTATCAGAACTATTTTATGCGTGCGGGATCTGAGGGGATTCATTCCCATCCGTGGACTTACTACCTTCACATGCTGGCTTTTTTCCGCTCCCAACCCGGTCCGTACTGGAGTGAGTTTTTTATAATAGCTCTGGCTTTGATCGGTGGAGCTGCCGGCTTTCTGGCAAATCAAAATAAGTCTAAATCCATACTTTTAAACCGCTTTATTTTATTCTTCACTCTGATTTCTTTGGCGGTTTATTCTGCCATTTCTTATAAAACCCCATGGAACCTTCTGCCTTTTCATTTTGGTTTCATTTTGTTGTCAGGTATGGGGGCTGCTTTTCTTATTGGCTTAGGTAAGAGATTGTGGATTAAAGCCGCAGTCGTTCTCTTACTGCTGCTGGGGATGATCCATCTGGGAATTCAGTGTTATAGGACCAATTTTGTCTACTATGCTGATCCGCGTAATCCCTATGTTTATTCTCAAACCACCAATGATTTCTTAAACCTGGTGGAGAGAGTTCAAGATCTTTCCTCTATTCATCCCGAGGAAAGAGGCATGTTTATCAAAGTAGTGGCCTCTCCTACTGAATACTGGCCGTTACCCTGGTATTTACGTGGTTTTAACCGGGTAGGTTATTGGGAGGATGTAAAAAGCGCCTTTAAGTATCCTGAAGCCCCGATCCTGATCTCAGCTATGGACTACGCAGAGGAGATCGAATTCAGGCTGGGAGACCGGTTTGTCAAAGAATATTTCGGGCTGCGACCGGGTGTTCTTTTATCCCTGTATATTGATAAAGATCTCTGGGATAAGTTCATTCAAACCAGGATAAGCAAGTGATCGAGCTGTCGATAATCATTCCTGCCTTGAATGAAGCCGCAAAGATAAGGAATGATATTGAAACCGCTGCTTTCTTCCTGGATGGTAGTGTGAAAAAGGGAGAGATCATTATCGTGGATGATGGGAGTACGGATGATACAGCGGATACTGCCCGGCAAATGATCATTCCTGGATCGGTCGATCTGATTGTGATCAAACAGGATAAGAATTACGGAAAAGGACAGGCCGTTAAGACCGGGATGTTACGGTCTCATGGTGAAGTGGTTATGTTTGCCGATAGCGGCACCTGCGTCCCATATTCGGATGCGCTCCCGATAATTGATAAGATCCGTAAGGGGGAAGTGGATGTCGCTCTTGGATCCCGGCGCCAGAAAGCTTCGGTTATTCAAAGAGATCAGCCTTTTTTCCGGCGGATCTTATCGCGTCTCTTTCATGTGGCAGCGGTTCTTATTGCCGGGCTGCCGAGAAAAATAAAAGATTCTCAGTGCGGATTTAAGATCTTTGACGGTGAAAAAGCGCGCCTTTTGTTTTCCGAATGCCGGATAAAAGGTTTTCTTTTTGATGTGGAGATATTGATTCGCGCCCACAAAAAAGGATACAGGATCCAGGAATTTCCGATCCACTGGACCTGCGATCTGGATTCCCGGCTGAGGCCTGGATCGGATGCCATGGGTGTTTTCAGAGAACTTGTATCACTACGAAAGATCAATAAAACAGGAGATAGAAGATAGAAGACAGAATATAGAATATAGGAGAGTATGAGTATGACCAAATCATAGGTCAGAAGTCAGAAGAAAATCCAAAGCACGAAATTCGAAATCTGAAATAAGTTAAAATTCTCAAATGACCGAAATTAAAAACAAAACGATTAGGAATTTCTTATTCTCGCATTTACTCATCCACTTTTACCTTAAGGTATGAACACTCTAGCTCTAGTGCAGATTCGCTGTAAAATTATGAACTTTTATTCTGACGGAATTATCCCATCCAGAATCCTTTCCGGTGTTAAATCCCCAGGACCTTATTTCTCTAGATCACGGATCCAGATATTCCGGAAGCGTACCGGATGGCTGTGGTCTTGCAGTGAGATTGGAAGCCGGTCAGCATGAGCTTTATAGGGGGGCCTCTTTTTCCATTCTGTTGGACCGGTTAAACGAGCGTTATCATGGACTAGAATGTTATTATGGAAAACAGTCATTTTGGCCGGGCTCTTTAAGTTTCCATCTTTGTCAAACCTGGGCCGGTGGAAAATGATATCGTAGGTCTGCCATTCCCCTGGAGGCCGGCAGGCATTGACCAAAGGCGGATGCTGACCATAGATCGCGGCCGCCATCCCGTCAGCATAGGTCCGGCTCTCATAGGAATCAAGGACCTGGATCTCGTAGAGTTCCATAAGGAAGACGCCGGAGTTTCCCCGGTCCTGCCCTTCCCCCACAGCCGGTAAGGGCGAAGCCCATTCAATATGCAGCTGGCAGTCCCCGAATTTCTTCTCTGTTTTTATGGAGCCGGTTTTTTTTACCACTTCCATATATCCATCTTTTATTTTCCATCCGGCCGGCTGACCCTTACTGTCGGTCCAACCGGAGAGATCTTTTCCATTAAACAGCATGATGGCATCAGAAGGAGGAGTTACGGGAGGTCCGGCCGGACCCGGGTCAACCACTGGCGGCAGCGGCCGTTCCATGTCATGGATCTTCCAAATCGCTGAGATTTTTTGGTCTTCTGTTTTCATTTGTGAATTATTTTCATCCTGAAGATTTGAAGCCAGGATGGTGGATAAAAGGAATCCAAATACAAATAGACCGAGTAAAAAATTTCTCATGATCTTTACCTCTTATTATAATGACCATCCGTTTCTATACTCTTTGTGTACATATTGATTGGCTTCAGGCAAGTTGGGGAATTCCATTTTAACCGGATCCCATTCCAGTATGGTCTTGTGTTCCTTCAGGAGTACCGCGATACATCCCAAAAGCATGACCTCCGTGAGTGCGCCGGCATAGGAAAAATCCGTGGTTGATTTTTTCCCGGCTTTAATGGCTTCTATCCACTCCGCCTGAATTCCCGGTGACCGGGGGATGCTTGGTTCGGGTCGCTGGTATTCCTTCATCTTTGCTTCCGGAATGATCCTGGGATTATCCCCATAGGTGCTGCACATGAGTTTTCCTTTGTCTCCGACAAAAAGAACGCCTCCTCCTGAATCTCCCATCATCCGTCCCGGTTCCAGATCAGACGGCCTGGGGGGCATAAGGCCTCCGTCGTACCAGGTAAGCCTGACGGGAGGCAGGTTTTCCCGGGCGGGAAACTCGTAGGTGATCGTCTCGGCAATCGGGTAGGAAGCTTCAGTGAAAACAGTCGAGCTGGCCTGAACGGTTTTGGGATGTCCGAGTTTTAAGGCCCAGAAAGGCTGGTCCATGATATGAGCGCCCATGTCTCCGATCGCGCCGGTTCCGAAATCCCACCATCCTCTCCAGACAAAGGGAGCATAGGCAGGATGATAGGGCCTGAATCGAGCCGGCCCCAACCATAGATTCCAATCCAAAGTAGAGGGGACAGAGGGGATCTCTTTGGGTGCCTCGATTCCCTGCGGCCAGATAGGCCGGTTGGTCCAGCAGTGTACTTCCGTGACATCTCCAAGAGCTCCATCCCAGATCCATTCATTGATCAGCCGAGCGCCTTCTCCGGCATGACCCTGGTTGCCCATTTGAGATACGATATTCATTTTTTGGGCTGTTTCCGCCAGCATCCTGGCTTCTTTGACGGTGTGGGTCAAAGGCTTTTGAACATACACATGTTTGCCCATCTTCATGGCGGTCATGGCGATAACTGCATGAGTATGATCCGGGGTGGTGACGGTGATCGCATCGATGTCTTTTTCTTTATCGAGCATAACCCGGAAATCACGGTATTTTCTGGCTTTCATATACATGTCCAGTTTATCAGGCTCGTTCCGGTCTGATTTTAAAAAATTGGCGATCATGGTGTCATCGACATCGCATAAAGCGATGACGTTTTCAGAACTGACTTTGCGGACATCGGTAGAGCCCATCCCTCCGACTCCGACACATCCGATATTCAGCGTATCACTGGGAGCTGTGTATCCTTTTCCTCCCAGAATATGCCTGGGAACGACCATTAATCCTGCTGCCGCGGCCGCACTGTGGCCGAGAAATTTACGCCGGGTGATGGCAGGGCTCTTTTTTCCCATATAATTTGTTTGTTTTGTCATATTAATCCCTCTTTTTTGAAATGATAATCGTGATGCATTTTCTCATACTTTTAGCACTGATTAGGGCGTGAGTCAACTTTAAATAAGTTCTGGTGCTTTTGACCTTATTTTTTCTTCTTTTTCTACACGTGGTTTTAAAGAGGGGCCTGATTTAAGTTGATGTCACCATGATTCCCGCCCTTAAAAATCATACAAATTTGTTGCCATGCCGACATTATTGTATGGAACCCATATGAGTATGTACGAATAATTATATTGTTATCAATAGTTTAGGACGTGGCACAATTATTGCTTTAGGTAGAGTCTAATGAAATTAATGGAGGTCATACGATGACAAAAAAGATCTTAGCTTTAATAGTTATTACAGGTTTTATCTTGATGCCTATTCTGGGACAGGTGGTAGGGACCTATGGAACAGCAGGCCAGGATATGGGAAATGGGAATGGACAAGGCAACGGCCAGGGAAATAAATATAAGAAAGGAAAGGGAAATGGACCCGGCCAGGGATTCAATGGAGGCATGGAAGCTTATCTTCTCAGCCTGCCGAAAGAAAAGCTGAGTGTACAGGAACGTAAGGGACTCCTGCATATGCGCGAGGAAGAGAAACTGGCAAGAGATGTTTATCTTACTTTTTCTCAGATGTGGGGCCAGAGGATATTTGCTAATATCGCCCAGAGTGAACAGCGTCATATGGATGCGGTTAAGGTCCTTTTAGATAAATATGAGCTGAAGGATCCCATAAAAGACGACACAATCGGTGTTTTTTCCGATCCTACCCTTCAGGGTCTTTACACTGATCTAGTCAACCAGGGATCAGTCTCATTGATCGAAGCTCTTCGGGTGGGGGCTACGATCGAAGACTTGGATATTTATGATCTTCAGGGATTTCTAACTCAGGCAGACAATAAAGATGTCAAAACTCTTTATCAGAATCTGCTGAAAGGATCACGCAATCATATGCGGGGATTTGTGCCTTTGTTGGAATCATTGGGTGAAAAATATGTGGCCCAGTATTTAACTCAGGAAGAAGTCGATGAGATCGCTCATTCGGAAATGGAAAGAGGTTTGTATGATGAAAATGGCGAACCTCTTTTTGGAAAATACGGCTGGTAAAATTTAGCAGTACATAATAATCTTAGAAAAAGATGGGCTTGGCCTTAAGGCCGGCCCATTTTTTTTTGGAAGGAATTAATTTTTTTTTACATCGATTAATAATAATAACTTCATTTCTCTGTTTTCGTAATAAGCATCATGGTATATAATTATTAGTCCTGTGTCTTACTGAATGCTGCTGGGAATACTGTTTAACATTTTTTGTTGATATTTTAGGGTAATAAGGAAGGAATCACATGAAGCAAATCACAAAAAATATCTTTGGTCTATTGATTGTTCTGATCATCGCAGCGGTTGGATTTTCCGGCCATCAAGACAAAGTCGCTCCTCATTTATCTAAATTCATCTGGGAGAAGGGAGAAAATACCGAATTATTGGCCTGGATTTATTTTAGTGACAAAGGTGCTGATCTGGATAAAAAGATAGAAGAAGCAAGACGATCATTCAGTCCCCGCACACAGCAAAGACGTTGGCGGCACCGGGATATTTATCCTACAGCCGATGTCTATGATGTGCCGGTAAATGAAGAATATGTCAAAAAGCTTAAAGGATATATCAACCGGATCAGACACTGCTCCCGCTGGCTGAATGCAGTTTCGGTTGAAACAGAAGGAGCAAACATAGCCAGGATAGCCGGCCTGCCCTTTGTCAAGAGGATCGAGAAAGTCCGGTCCTTTGTTTTCCGGGATCCAGTTGATGAGGGCAATAAATTCGGGATCGAATCCATGAGATCAGCCCCAGCTCATGTGTATGAATACGGCCCCTCTTTTGATCAAGTTCAGCAAATAAACGTTCCGGCCCTGCATGACAAAGGATACAGCGGGAAAGGGGTTTTGATGTGTCTCCTGGATGGAGGATTCAATAATCTAACCCACGAAAGCTTGATTCCTCTTAATATCCTGGACACCTGGGATTTCGTCAATCAAGATCCTGTTGTATCCGATCAAACTGGGCAGATGGGAAATGGTGATCACGGCACCAACACACTGTCTGTTGCCGCAGGTTTTATGCCCGGGAAATTGATAGGGCCTGCTTTTGGATCTGATTTTATCCTGGGGAAAACCGAGAACAGTGAATGGGAGCGACATATGGAAGAGGATGACTGGATCGCCGGA
>CAZLBV010000283.1:0-13220 GCA_964557845.1 uncultured Eubacteriales bacterium
GATCCGGTTTCCTTTCATCTCAATGGACAAATTCTGGATTCCCAGCATCGCTATGACGATGCCATTGTCGCTTTCCGCGAAGCGCTGGAAGTTGAGCCAAACCAAACGTTTACGCCCGGCTGTTTGGCCTCGACACTTATCTCAAAAGGGATGTTCGACGAGGCACTTGCCATTTATCGAAGAATTAACGCTGATGATGCCGAATTTACTATGGCATTGGAGGATGGCTTTGAAAAAGCCAGTACCAAGGGGGCTTTTCGGGCTGTAGCGGACCTCGAGGCAGAACGATATGGGGAGCCAGGTAAAAGTGTAAGAGCTGGAGAAATCGCCGAATGGTATCAACGTGCTGGTGACTACGACTTGGCCATCGATTGGTTCGAAAAGGCCTACGAAGAGCATGATCCTAACCTGCCCTATATCGGAATAATGCCCCAACATGATCCCTTGCGCTCCTAGCCCCGCTTCCAGGAACTGCTCCGCAAGATGAATCTACCTACAGGAAAATAAGCGCTAACATTTTTACAGAAATTGGGAGCGAGTCAAATGTTATGTGCTGAGAAAAATAGTAAAACCCTAACATATTAAGCAAAGAGCGATTTGGATACGGCTATTGAGATCTTATGTCTGATGATTTGTTCTTTGGAACATAGAACCTGAGAAAAATTTGCGTTATAAGCGTCTATTATAGTATCCGATTAAAAATCCTTATTTGAAAAAATCTATTGAAAAAGAAAAGTAATTACTTTATAATTACTACAGATTGATATGAACTCTATAAAAGTGAAGATTATTCGAATCGGAAATTCCAAAGGAATCCGTTTGTCCAAATCATTGATAGAGCAGTACAATATGAAGGATGAAGTATTTTTAGAGCAGAAAAAGGACTCGATCGTAATCCATCCAGTCGAAAATCCCCGGGCGGGTTGGGAAAAATCATTTGAGAAAATGCGACTTAAAGGAGACGATGTATTGCTTGATAAAGAAGCTGATATTGATTCGGAATGGAACGAAGAGGAATGGAAGTGGTGATTTCCAGATTCGATATCTGTCTGGTCAATCTTGATCCTACTATCGGACATGAAATCAAAAAAACAAGGCCCTGTCTTATTATCTCCCCCGATGAGATGAACAGGCATATCCGGACTGTTATCATTGCTCCAATGACAACTGCGGGCAGAGATTATCCTACAAGGATCAATACATCATTTGAGGGTAAAAAAGGACAGGTCGTACTTGACCAGATAAGAACTGTGGATAAGAGAAGATTGGTCAAAGTGCTGGGAAAAATTGACGAGCCTACTGCCGGCTGTGTTCTGGAGACTTTGGCTGAGATGTTCGCGCCTTGATGCCTTATGTGGGTAGTCCCTATTTTGATTTTTTGGACTATGATCCCCGCTACCAGGACCTGCTCCAGCAGATTAACCTGCCAGTTGTGAAATAAGCAGAATGCTTGACAATAAAGGTCAAATATTTCAGATATTTTGATTAATTCGTTTTTTTCCTATAAAAAAGCAAATACGATTGACAAAAAGCACAATTTGCATATACTTATAGTATATATTTATAAACATTTAGTATATAAAATTATCAATGAATGAGATACAAGCTTTAATATCATCTAAAATTCGTATCGAGATCCTACGTATGTTATCATTGTTTCCAGATAGCAAATATAACATTAACGAACTGAGCCGCATAACCGGATTTTCACCCAGAGGGGTTGAAAAAGAGCTGAAGAATCTTCTGAGTGGCGGCATTTTAAAAAAAGAAGTATCCGGAAATCAACATCGTTATCAACTGGATTCGCTTTGTCCTGTATATCATGAGATTAAAAATATAATAATTAAAACTGTTGGGATTGCTGATGTCATTAAACAAGCTCTTAAACCAGTTGAACCTGACATCGAACTCGCTTTTATCTATGGATCTTTTGCTGCTGGTGAATATGGGAATGATAGCGACATCGATCTATTTTTAGTAACAGAAATATCTGGACTCAAACTGGCTGAGATATTTGGCAATCTGCAGAATAAATTGGGTCGATCTATCAACATCTCGCAGTTTACATCGGATGAATATAAGCAGAGAATAGCAGAAAAGGATCATTTTTTGACTAGAGTTATTGAGGGGCCTAAAATCGAGATTATAAGGCATAATCATGAGTCTTGATGTCTGGAAAACAAACGGATGGCTCCGTGAATACATAACTAGTAAAAAGGAGATAACGAACCTTTTAAGGCTGGTAGAAAGAGATATAACGGATGCATACCGACAGGAGATATCAACAGATTGGAGATTCAATATTGCATACAATGCCGGGCTCCAACTTGCTACATTAGTTTTATTTGCATCAGGTTACAGAACCGGTAGGGGAGAGAGCAAGCATTATCGTGTTATACAAGCCTTGCCACTTGTTATGGGGAATAATTTTAATGTTATAAAAGGGATTATTTAGACAATTGTAGAAGAAAACGAAACGTATGTGAATATGATGCTGCCGGTACTGTTTCAGAAAAAGAATCGAAAGAACTATTGGCTTTAGTTGAGAATCTTAAAATTCAGGTTGAAGATTGGTTAAGAAAAAATCATCCTGAACTGATATAGATGAAAAATTGGGGATTGGTATTATCGTTTAAATAATTTCCCTGGTTTTTAAATTGATCTCGTTTTATTAAATTGATATTCTTTGTTTAAATAAGCGGAGGCGATAATGGCATTAACCTGCCCCAAGTGTCAGCATGAAAATCCTGAAGATACAGATTTCTGCGGGAAATGCGGCGCATCTTTAAAATCCATAGAGGGAAGCGATGTTACCAGAACTTTTATTACACCTAAGCAGAAGCTGCAGAAGAGGAGTAACCTTGGGGGACGATATACCATCCTTGAGGAACCGGGACGTGGGGGGATGGGGGGTAGTTTTCAAGGCCGAGGACACCCGGCTCAAAAGGACGGTGGCGCTTAAGTTTTTGCCGCCGGATCTGATTCATATGCCGGAGGTTAAAACCCGGCTTATGCACGAAGCCCAGGTAGCTGCGGCTTTAGATCATCCCAATATCACGGGTTCTACTCCCTCTTATTATGTTACATGAGGCGCATCGAAGAGGCCTGGCCGCACATTGAGCTGGCACTTGAGCTGGATCCCCTGGATCCGGTTTCCTTTCATCTCAATGGACAAATTCTGGATTCCCAGCATCGCTATGACGACGCCATTGCCGCTTTCCGCACAGCGCTGGAAGTTGAGCCAAACCAGATGTTTATGCCCGGCTGTTTGGCCTCGACACTTATCTCAAAGGGGATGTTCGACGAGGCCCTTGCCATTTATCGGAGAATTAACGCTGATGATGCCGAATTTACTATGGCATTGGAGGATGGCTTTGAAAAAGCCGGCACCAAGGGGGCTTTTCGGGCTGTAGCGGACCTCACGGCAGAACGATACGAGGAGCCAGGTAAAAGTGTAAGAGCTGGAGAAATCGCCGAATGGTATCAAAGTGCTGGTGACTACGACTTGGCCATCGATTGGTTCGAAAAGGCCAACGAGGACCATGACCCCAACCTGCCCTATATCGGAATAATGCTCCAACATGATCCCTTGCGTTCCAATCCCTGCTTCCGGGACCTGTTGCGCAAGATGAATTTGTCGTTGGGAAATTAGAACAATAACGTCCGGTTAATAAGTGGGTTCTATCCACTCAACTTTATACTTTTTATGGTTTTCAGCACAATCCCTAAAATATAGATATTAATAAGTGCTTAGTATGAGAAACTGGTATCAGTCAGCGTTTTGAAATATTCTATGGTTTTTTCCATCCAAGAGGATTGTAATTTGTTTTATTAAGTGGACAGTTCTATCCCCAATCATCCTCTTATTATCTCAATTAATTTTGAGAACCTCTCGAAAATGTCATTTCTTAAGTCTCGAATGAATTCATCAAGGCCGTGTTCTTTTTCTACAAGCAGGCATCCTTTACTTGTCTTTCTATTGAAATATTTATAAAGATTTTCAGGAGTATCTACAAAGTACCCCTTATCTCTATATTGCTCTACCTCTTTAAAGATTGCATCTTCATCAGGAGCATATCTAAGAATGAAATACATATAATGTAAATCTTTAGCTCGCTTTAATTCATCTTCTCTGTCCAAAAAGGTTGATCCTTTATGATAAAGAAAAGCGGATGGGCGTGGGCAATAAATTTCATATTTAGCTTTTCCTCTGTCATCAGAAATCCTTGCTTTGCATCTATGGTTAAGAAGAAAATCAAATCTGTCTACTTTATTTATATTTATCTGTCTTCCGATTAAATTGTCTATCGCATTCCTGCTGATTTCAGGATATGTGATAAATTCCACAGGAATTTTTCCTTTCTTATACAAAACAACAGGATATAATTTTCCTATTTCTATGTGACGCTCTGAATAATCTAAAGTGGAGAGTTTGTCAAAAATTGTCTTTTTCTTTTTCGCACCTTGGATATCTCCAAATCCAAAATCAATGTCAACTGTCGTTATTATCTTTATAAACTTTTTCTTCCATAAGTAAATTGAATAAATATAGGGAACCCAATCACCTACAAGAGTGAGGTGTTCAAGATATTCCTCAAGATCGTTTAGAACACTGAAGAATGCGGATTCTATATTATATTGTTCAAGCAAGAGCCTTTCCTTGGTTCCTTAAAACATCATCAAGATATTGTGCATGCTCTCTACCCCGCGGTTGAAAATTATAAAGGTCAAGATAGAGCTGCAAATTAGAGACAACATGGAATCCATTTATTACCTGAGAATTAATCAATAAGCTTTTTTTATAATAGGGATTAATTATATAAATATTGCCTCCACTTACCAGTTCTTTGAGGTCTAATTCTTGTCGCAATCTCAGAATCTCCTTCTCCCAATTTTTTGAAAAAAAATAAAAGTAAATATTATCCGTCTTAACATAGGATGTGATTAAATTCGCTCCAGAATGAAGAGTGAGGGCATATTTATCTTTTTTTAGAATAGATTTTATTTCCTTTAATATATCTTTATCCGGAGAATAATATAGATCGACTTCGTTAAATTCGAATTGATAGTAATTTTGCCAGGCATTTAAGAGTTCTTCCTTATTGGTGAGAACAGTAAAACTTTTAGGTCCATTTTTCATTCTCTCCACAAAGCCCTGCTTTGATAATTCTTCCAGAACCTCTTGGGCAAATCCTAAACTCACTTTATTTTCGCCAACAAAATCTCTTACTACCCATTTTTTATCCGGATAGTGAATCATTTCCCTCAATATTATAGACGCTTTATCTGCAAAAATATTCTTTCTTCTTTTCATGTTTTTCATAATGTTCACTATTTAACTTATGTTCACTAAATTGTGTATAATATACTCTAAGCGAACAATGTTGTCAATAAAAAGGGATAAGATAAGCAAAGATTTTTATTTGCTGCCGGCTAACGGTCTGCGCATAACCAGCAACGCTGATTTGGCGCGGGCTTTGCCAACAGCAACGCGTGCGCTAAGAATAAAGGTTCACAGGCAAGGATCGTGACAAAACGCTTTGTCCTCGTTCATGCGCTGATTATCAGTATTGTCTTAAAAGTCGCCGTTCAAGTAATTCCTGTAGAGATCTCCTCCCGTCCAGAACGCAGTGTATATATTTTCATTCACCAGCATATTCCAAACAGACGATGGAGGGGAAGGGAACAAAAAATCAGTTTTCGGATGCGTATCATTGTAATTCTCCCTAATTCATTATAATATCAATAACTCATAAAATTTATATATAGGAGTAATTATGAACATTTTTAAACCTAGTCGGGGTTTCGTTACTGCCGTCCTTATCTTGTTTACGGTTTTCACATTCCGCGGGATTCTTTTCTCCAAACGCCCACCAAATCTTATCAACCTTAAGATCGAACTCAAAGCTAAGATCAAATACAAGAAGGAAGGTAAAAAGATTATTCCCCATGCGATGATCATTAACGGTCAGTCATTCAATTTTATTAAGCAGGGAGATAAATGGGGGATCAAAGCTCCCCTTAAAGATATTTTGAGGATATCCCCAGAGTGTAGGGAGGCCGTCCACCTGGCAACCGGCGAGATCGTTCTCGAAAAAATACGCGACCTTATTGGTGGAGACCGGGATAAGGCGGAACAGTTTATCCGCGACTATAAGGCGCTTCAAAAAAAAGCGCCGGAAACCGTAAATCCATGGCCTGAACACGGACCGTTCTTCAATGATGACGAGGCTACTACTGTCTGGCCGTCTCCTTCGAATGAAGCCTTTACCCAACAGAGCATGGTGTCCGCATACAATCAGATGCTGGATTCCGAGGCGTTCCTTTATCCTAATGTTCAACCAGACCCCCAAAGTGGGTGGTGGTTTGTCAGCGAAGGTGAAGAAGACGAAGAGGAGGAAGAAGAGCAAGGCATTTTCGGCTGGCTGGGCACATTGATCATTGTTCTGGCTGTTCTGTTCGCACCGGTTGTAGCCGCCGTCTGGGTTGCGACCACGGCCATCACCTTGGCAACCATGGCTATTGCAGCGCTTGCTGTGATCGGAGCCCAGACCGTGGCCAGCATAGTTGGCACCCATCTTTGGATTCTGGATGATCTTCTGATGGGGAAACCGATTATCGAGATATACAATTAACTAACCTGGATTATTCAAGCGTTGAGGTTGGTGCAAACACAAGACGCCTAAAGTGAAACTGTAGTCACCTACCGCGAACTCGGGGCGGTGAAGTGTTTGTGCTGAGATCGGCGCTCCCGAAGGGTAAAAAATGCAGATTATAATAAATGATATGTAATCAAAACTGAGGTATAATATGTTTTCCATAGATTTATTGCATATTACTGATAATAAAAGGGCTAATCTTATTATCTGCATATTTTATGAATAGTTCAGGCTAAAAGGTGTCCTCATTTTCCCAGTGATCTCACTCTTTAATCTTGCCTTGAGTTCAGGTTAAATTTCCGGAAGATAAAAGTACACTACCTTTGGCTCTAAAAGGATAGGAAATTGGTTTTTTATTGCTGTTGATTTTTCCTCCAATTCATCAACTTCCCATTCTCTAAGCAACATCATAATTAATAATACGCACAAAAAACACGGCCAATCAACAACAAAACCACAGAAAAGAGAGAATATCAGAGAATCAGTCTTAATGAGGCAAAGAAAAAACAGAAAAAAGAACAGAAATCTTCCTAGGCAAAAAATATATGATTTTTGCGGAGCGTTGTTCAGTCAATTTTTTACCAAAACCTGCTCCGGCGGATGAACCTTCCGCTTTTTTATTTGTAAAGGCTTTATGATCTTTTTAGTAACAAAAACGAAGAACTCCTGTAGAACCTGAACGCTGATTACTCCTTTTTTGCTTTCCCATAAATAATCCATAATCTCCTTGGCTATCACATTTTTCTCGCTGCTGCTGTGGTCATGGGCATACACGATGATATTGGTATCCAGGAAGACCTTATCTTTCATGAAGATCCTCTCTCTTCCAGGCAGTTTCTCTCTTAAGTCCCAGATCAAATCCTTTTTTCAAAATACGGCGATGTTTGGCTTTGGCTGCATGATAGGCCTCTTCTTCGTTTGTTAGCCTGGCAATATATTCACTGAGCAGACCGCTCAAAGATTTATTCGTCTTTACCGCCAGAATCTTTGCTTTTTGAAGTAAATCTTTGGGAAGGGACAGAGTAATGTTTTGTCTTTCCATGTTGTCCTCGTGGATTGCTACCTTCTATACTTATGCTGGGGAAAGAGATCGAGCCTTGGATTGGTTGGAAATAGCCTACCAGGAGAGGATGAAAAGAGAGAATCCGGATAATTTCAGTCTTTTTGATTTTAATGATGCGAACAGATTAGAAAAATCTTTCATGCAGCTTGGTGATGTTGAGATATCTGGAATACATCTAAACGAGAAAGAAAAATCTCATTTTTTGGAGGCAAAGGATAAACCTGCATTTCCCTATAATAAAAATGGACCCATCGATTCCATTCTCGACGAATTGATGCAGTATTCTGAACCTGAGCAGTTTGAACGGTTCAGCCAGGAATATCTAAGTAAATATGACCTGGATGATCACAATTTGGCTGAACTGACCCGGGAATTTTTTTATCGAAACCTGGGCAGTGTTTTTTTTCCGATCAGTGACAAGGCTGAAGCCTTTGATCAAATGGAAGAACTTTTTTTCAATAAAATTATAAATAAAAAGATATATGATTTTTGGAAATTACATCCAACTTCTGGAGGAGGGGATGAGATATTATTCTATCTGGCCTCTCAGATCGGTTTTGAAAAAAGAGCATTAGATAGCCTTGTCAGGGCTTATCCATCCGCAAAAAAATTCATCGCTGAAAAATATTTCCGTGGGAAACGATCCTAAAAAAAACAGATTTTGATCAATAAAATTTTGGATTATTATGCTAACAAATGGGAAGCCGAATATCTTACAAGGCTGGAGAAATATAAAAAATGGTCCCTTAGAGAAAAAATTTTAAATTAATTTCAATTTTGACAAATGTATTCCGACTTAATTATAATAAAAGCGTACTGCTGGCTGGAGAGGAATACTCCTTAGCCCCGCTTCCTTTTCCAAACCTTGGCGCCTCGACAGCCAGCACCCCCCCTCATTAAAATAAACGATATATACATTAATTTCTTTTTTTCTTACTCCTCTTCAGGTTTTGGCTTTTTTGTCAGATTCCTGGGTAGGGGAATAGTAGATAGGTCAATGGGTGTTTGAGTGAATGGGTATATAAGTGGATGAGTGAATGAGAAATTCTTATTATTACTCCATCAATTGCCGTTTATTTTAACTTAACATTTAAAACTCAAAATTTAAAATTAATTCTTCTGATCTCTTTTATGGCTCCTGGATCCTGACAACTGGTTTTATTCATTTCGAATTTTGAACATTTGAACATTCGAATTTGTTTTGAATTTCGGATTTCGTGCTTCGGATTTAATGCTTTTCTTCTGGCTTCTGACTCCTGACTCCTTGGTTTTTTCTTCTATATTCTATCTTCTGATTTATGATTCAGAATTATTTTTTGATTATGGCTTTTGTTCTCTCTTTAATATGCTCCTCGTGATCCAGATGTGAAACTCCCTTCTTCATCCATTCTGGTGCAGGTTTACCCATAAGATGGTGGTCAAAAAACTCCTTTATGCGGACAGTATAATCTTTCTGGTTGGCCGGTTTTCTTAAACCGTGGTTTTCTCCCTTGTACTGGAGCATGATGACTTCTTTTCCCAATCTTCTCAAAGTGTTGTAATATTCGATCCCCTGGTTCCAATCCACAGCCCCGTCTTTGTCATTATGAAGAATGATCACAGGCGTAGTCACATTTTGAGCATAGTAAACAGGGGAGTTGCGGGCATAAGCTTCCAGGTTCTCCCAGTATCCTCCGGTAAATCTTCCCTGGCTGCTTTCAAAGATGGGTTGATTGGCAGAGCCGCTATTCCAGTAGATTGAGCTGTACATGCTGATCATATTGGTAAGGGGGGCGCCGGTGACGCAGGCACTGAACATATCTGTTTGTGTGATGAGGAAAGAGGATTGGTAACCTCCCCAGGAATGCCCGTGTATGCCGATGTTGTCTTTGTCTACAACGCCGCTCTCAATGGCGGCTTCCACCGCCGGCAGAACACACCAGACCGCCGACATCCCGGGATCATTGATGGTGTAAACGATATCAGGCATCAGAACCGCATATCCCCGGCTGTTGTACACGGATTTGTTGAATCCCCGGGCTGACGGTATATAATAACGGTTCATATTTTGGGACAGTTTCTCGTAAAAATACACGATCAGAGGGTATTTTTCCCCTTTTTCATAATTGGCCGGAAGAAAGAGGGCAGCCTGAAGCTTATCTCCTTTAGCACT
The DNA here is from genome assembly GCA_964557845.1 of uncultured Eubacteriales bacterium. Lineage (GTDB taxonomy): Bacteria > Acidobacteriota > Aminicenantia > Aminicenantales > Aminicenantaceae > CAZLBV01. Next base: position 9,875 of record CAZLBV010000283.1, read on the forward strand.
TTCATAATCCAGCAGCATGGAACCTGATGACCACAAAAATTCTTTCTGCTGGGGGTTAGCCTCTGTTATTTTTTTCCCATCAGCCAGGTCACGTCCGCTTACATAGTAATCCGGATAGTCCTTATAAGTCTGTTTTGTATACAGGAATACTTCGGCATCTTCGGCTTTTCTGAGTGAAAACACAGCGTTATCCCACAGCAGCATTTTGACGCCTGGCTTTCCTTTGTCGATGCGTCCGATCCCTCCTTTTTTAGTCCATTCTTCATAGACATTTAAATAAAGAGGCTGGGAAAGGTCGATGCCTTTTTCCTCGGGATCAAGCTGGAATCTTCCCTGGAACCGGATTCCTTCTTGCTTGCCTTTTTGAGTCAGGTTAATGGCTTTCCCGCCGTGAACAGGGATGTTCCATATGTCCCAATTATCATAAAGCAGCACAGATATCCCATCTTTGGCCCACCCGAAATAATAAGGATGGATGGGAGGATCGACCACATTATGGTCGTCTTCGGTGTCTATAAAAGATGTAGGTACATCCTGGGTAATATTGTATGTTTTTCCCGAGGCCATTTCATAAGTAAAATAATGACCGTCCTCATAATAAAGGAAATGAGTCCCATCTGGGGACGCATTGAAAGTCCAACGGGCTTTCTTCAGGGCCAGACGCCGATCTCCAGTTTTCATATCGATCACGTACACATCCCGGTACCGCCTGCCGTCTAAATTTCCCATAAGTTCATATTCACTGTCATCATATCCTACTGCCCACATGTGTTTAGGAGCCGCAGTGACATCTCTGACTTTTTCATCAGCAAGCCTAAGGAATTTATTTTCTTTGACTCTATAAATACACAAATAGCTGAAATTTTTATCCCGGTTTTCCTGGACCTGCTGCATGGCTTGGAGTCGCGGATCTTTACCATGCCAGATAACCACATCCGGAAGATCCTCTTTATCCATCTCAGGCTCTGGCTTAGCTGGTGGTTTTTCTTCTTTTTCTTTATCTTTTTCTTCGCCTCCTTCTTTATCACCTTCTCCGATGGATTTTTCCTCTCCCTCTTTTTCCGCTTTTTCATCTTTTTTCTTTTCCACTTCATGTATACCGAAGAGAATCCCGCTTAGATCATCCGTCCATAAAGGATTACGATTAGGGCTGATCGTCATCCCTTCCGGAAAAGAATCATCTTTGAGGGGATCATAGGTAATTGTGACAGGATTTTTCTGACCGAGTTTATTAAAACCTACAACGCTATAGAGTTTATCTTCATATCCTTTATCCTCTTTCCCTTTGAGGACTGCCAGCCCGTCGCCTTTTTCGGTCCATGTCAGACGTGAATACTCAGCCTTATCACTATCTAATGGATAGATTACGGCTGTAGTCATGTCTCTGATCTGAACTCCGTTTCCGCTTTTTCCGTAGGCATCAATGATCCAGGCCAGCCATTTTCCTTTTTTATCAAAAGCAAATTCAGAGACATTGCCTATGCTTAATTCGTCTCCAGATATAAGTTGATGCAAGATAAGGTCACTGCCCTTCCATTTGTTTTCCTTGCTCTCTTTTTCCTGGCTTTCTGCCGGATATTTATGGAAGGCGATCCAACCAGGATTTTCTTCTGAAAAAGAAAAAGCCTTTATCTTTTCCACTTCAGTTTTCTCTCCGGTTTTTAGATCGATCAGACCAACATTGTTATAGGTTTTTTTCTTCTGTTTCCTTAATTGTTTGGCTTCTTTGCGGGTCGGGTAGATGGTATAAGCCAGCCACATAGAATCCTCTGAAAAAGCGATCGGTCGTCCTCCAAAGGCTGAGCCGGGTTCACCAATGGGGAATTTATATTCTTTATCTCCCTGTGTTTCCTTTATGATCAATTCACCGTCACCTTCTTGACGTGCTAGATAATAGGCAAACCATTTTCCGTCCTTGGAAATGGCTGCATTGCGGATGCTCTTCCAAGCTATAATATCCGATATATCTTCAAGGGGTCGGGGCGCTTTCGGTTCTTCAGCAGTTTCCTGGAATGCGCTTAGAGGGACAATCAAAAGCAGCAAAAGAAAAAAGATTAAACTTAAGCCGATCTTATTCATTTTTTCCTCCATTCTTAATAAATCAACTAAATATATTGAAAGGAATTCATGTTATCATTTTTAGCGGATGTGATAAACACATTTTTATCCTGGGTCGTATTTATCTTTTTGCAGGGATCTATACTTAATAAAAAAGAATTACTTTTGAAGATATTAACTTTTATTTTATGATCCTAAATTGCTGCTTCCAGAATCAATCTTAGAATAATCGAGTTCGGAGCCAAGCAGGCTGTGGGGGATAAGAAATATTATAAATTGAATAAGGGAGGCAGCCAGAACCCATTTGCGTGCAGATTGTCCCTTTCTACCGGCTATGAGCGCTGTGATCCATCCTATAAGCGCAATCAGAGTTTTGTTGTCGGTAAGATCTGTTCCAAAAGGGAATCCATCCCAGAAAACACCAAAAGCATACTTTTGCACCAAAGGTCCAAGGATAAAGCCGCCCAAAGCAAGAAGTGTGGTGGTTATTATTGCCAGAAGGCGAGGATTACTGTCTTTACGCAGAGCCTCAAGTCCGGCCCGGATACCGATAAGCATGGCTAGAAACATAACTATGATATGGGGGATAAGGACACCTAAAGGAACATGACCTTTGAACCGTATTACGACCGATTCTTCTCCCGTCAAAGATTTTTCCTCTGTTGGGCTGGAAAATATGATTTTATATTCTAGTTTTCCGGCAGGCGGTTGAGATGGGATCTCAGCAGTCAGCTCATGGTTCTTTCTCTCCATAAGAATGGTTGTCCAATGATCAGCAGTTTTGAAGCGTTTATAGATCAGATATCCGTCGATCTCAGGATCTTCAGTCTTTATGATCACTGGGCAGTCATTGCCGGTCTCATAAGTTCTCGGAAGTCTATAGGATATTTCCTGGCCGTTCAGTTCTACCGTACCGCTTAAAGGATAAGATGGTCCGGTCATCCGCTGATAAACAGCTGTGCTCAAGGTGATGATGAACGCCAGGATCCAAAGAAGCGCTTTCTTCATTTCAATCTCCTTTTTCCATCCTTTATTCTATTTTTATTTTGAGTACTCATAATCCTTCAGGAGAAGAAAAGAACGATTTTCTAGAAGAAATACTATAACATGGATTAATAATAATGTAAGCATTTTATTCTTTCTGTTGATTTCATATTGAGATTTGATCAAGGCAAGTTAATATGTTTAATGAAGATCCCCCAAAATTTTCCATATAATTGATCTATCTTATTTAATTATAAGCAAATAGAGTATATTTCAAGTGGAATCTATAGATTCCAAGGGGGCA
>CAZLBV010000284.1:0-16928 GCA_964557845.1 uncultured Eubacteriales bacterium
CGAGCTTAAGACCGGGCTCCCTATTCCAGAAGCTGACATCGAGGTCAGAGACAATAGTAATAAAGTATTATGGAAAGGAAAGACTGATCCTGAAGGAAAAGCACAATCGCCGGGTTGGAAGAACCTGGGGCTTAAAAAGGAGGACAGTTGGACCAAACCCCAACTTTGGGTCTTTGTCTCAAAAGACAATGATCTTGCCTTTACCTCATCGGAATGGGGCACAGGAGTCTACCCTTATCAATTAGGTATTTCTTATGATTGGAATCCTGAACCGGTTCAAATACAAGGTTATATTTTCTCAGAACGAGGGATCTACCGCGCTGGTGAGAATATTCAGATAAAGGGGATTATCAGAGAAAGAGAAAAAGGAGACTGGAAAATCCCCACTAATCAACAAGTGGAATGCATAATCCAAGACCCCTTTTATAATCAGGTCTTCAAAAAGTCACTTACTCTGGATGAATATGGCTCCTTTTCCCTTGAATATGTTTCCAGTCAGGAAGCTTCCTTAGGGTATTATCAAGTTATGGTCAATGTCCCGGCCAAAGCCAAACCTGAAGACATCACAACCATGAATTCATCTTTCCGGATCGAGGCTTTCCGGCCGGCAGAGTTTGAACTCCACCTTCGCACAGAAAAAGAAAGCTATGTCTTTGGTGAAACCTATAAATCCGAAATTACAGCGAATTATCTCTTCGGAGGCGCTATGTCCGGACAAAAATTGACCTGGAACCTCAGGCTCGATCCTGTATATTATTCTCCACCAGGTCATAAAGGATATACTTTCGGCAATCAGATCGAGAGATGGGAAAGATACGGGGAAGAAGAAAGCCGTCTGATCTCATCCGAAGAAACTACTTTAGATGAACAGGGAACCTATGAATTCTCTACCCCGATCAAGGCTGAAAATGAGATGGATTCTATGTCTGCTACTTGGGAAGCGACGGTTCAAGGACCCAGCCGGAGATCCATATCTAATCGCATACAAACTATTATCCATCGCGGAGAATTTTACATAGGGTTAAAACCCAACACTACTTTCTTAAAACAAGGAGAAGAATTATCCGTAGATATCATTTCAGTGCTGCCGGATGGCGATTATCAACCGGGAAAAAATATCACAATCAATCTGATAAAAAGAGAATGGCATTCGGTCAGAAAAGCAGAAATAGGAGGCCGGTTTACTTGGGTCAGTGAAAAAAAGGATATACTTGTAGATACTCAAAAGATACAGACTGAAGATCATCCCATAACCATATCTTTCCAACCGGATAAAGCCGGTTATTATATCTTGACCGCCGAAGGCAAAGACCAGCGAGACAATCCGGTCAAGACATCAACTTATTTCTACCTTACCGGGACGGATTATGTCCCCTGGGAAAGGAGCGATGAGGATATCGTGGAACTTATACCGGATGCCGAGATTTACCAACCGGGCGAGGCAGCCAAAATATTAGTGAAGTCCCCTTATGAAAAAGCTAAAGCTTTAGTAACTATCGAAAGGGAATTCATACTTGAAAACCATGTGGTCGATATCCAAGGCAGTTCAGATACAATTGAGATCCCGGTTTTATCTGAACATGTTCCTAACGTCTTTGTTTCCGTACTTCTTGTCCAAGGCCGCACCTCACAAGCTGCGGCCGACCGGGAAGGAGATATTGGCAAACCGTCCTTTAAGATAGGATATATAAAACTAAGCGTAGATCCTATGGAGAGAAGATTAAATCTTAATATTGAAAAGAATAAAGATAAATATGCTCCCGGGGAACGAGTCTCCCTACAGCTTAAGGTAAGAGATATTCAGGGAAAAGGACGAAAATCCAGTATTTCGGTTGCTGTAGTTGATCTTGGGGTTTTGAATCTAATCGGATATCAAACACCCGATCCTTTTTCATTTTTTTATCAGCATAAACCACTCTCCGTAGATACATCCGAGACCCGAAAACAGGTAGTCGGTCAAAGGGTTTGGGGAGAAAAAGGAGGGGTAGAAGGAGGAGGAGGCGCAGAAGCATCCAGGGCCATGTCGATACTTTCTGAAGTCGAGCTGCGCGGTAACTTTAAGTACACAGCTTATTGGAATCCTGACATACGAACGGATTCAGATGGAAATGCCGAAATCTCTTTTTCCCTGCCTGACAATCTAACCACATTCCGTATCATGGCTGTCGCCCAAACAAATGATTCCTGTTTTGGTCGGTCAGAAAGCCTGTTTAAGGTAGCTAAACCACTTCTCCTCCAGGCCGCTCTCCCCAGATTTGCCCGGATTCAAGATGAATTTCAGGCCGGTGTCGTTGTCCATAACTACTCTGAGGAAAAAGGTGAGGTGCTGCTGGAATGCCAAGCCGAGGGGATATCACTTTTAGGAAATAAAAATTCATTTCGGTTCTCACTCCCTCCTGGAAACAGCAAGGAGATTCTTTTTCCCTTCAGAGCCGAAAAAATCGGAAAAGCTGATTTCAAGTTTAGAGCTAAAATGGGAGCTGACCAGGACGGCCTGGAAATCATATTGCCGGTTATTCAGCCCCGGCCCCAGGAATCTGTAGCCCTCTTCAGCAGTACTGACCAGACCACCAAAGAATCGATCAAAATTCCAGAACAAGCATTATTGGAAGAAAGTTTTCTGAATTTTCATGCAGCCGCCAGCGCTCTCTCCGGTCTAAAAGGAAGCGTTGACTACCTTACAAAATATCCTTATTTATGCCTGGAACAAAGAGTTTCTTCCATTTTTCCTTATCTTGTTGGAAAGAACATAATTCTTGATTTTCAACTTAGTGAACTGGACAAACAGGAAATAGATGAATATGTACAGCAAACATTGAAAGATATTCATTCTTATCAAAAGGAAAATGGAGGATTTGGCCTCTGGCCTGATTCTCAGTATGATTCCCCTTTTAATAGCTGTTACGCTGTATTTGCCTTGATAAAAGCCAGGCAAAGTGGATATGAGATCGATAATTCAATTTTGCGCTCAGCGGAAAATTACCTTAAAAACATCTTAAAAGGCCGGATCAAACGCCAAAATTATCCTTACAGCTCACGTTCTTGGAATACAGTCCAATGCTATGCTCTTTATACTCTGGCCCTTCTTGGTCAACCTGAATCCGAATACAATGACAAGCTTTTCTCATTAAGAGAAGATCTATCTCTCTTTGCTAAAACACTTCTGCTGAAAGCCTTATATCTAGGAAGAGGCACTCTTCAGGCACAAAACATCCTCTTGGAAGATCTGCAGAATAAAATAAAAGTCGATTCCACAACTGCCCATTTTGAGGATGACGAAGGCAGAGAGGGAGGCTGGATTTATTCTTCTAACCTCCGGACTACATCCCTAATCCTGCAGAGTATGCTTGAGATCGGGGCCGATGTTGCTTTTATTCCGGAGATCGCCCGTTGGATCGTTACAAAAAGGCAATCCAATAAGTGGAATAATACCCAAGATAATTTCTATGCCTTCTATGCTCTAAATGATTTTTACATTAAATACGAAAAAGTCCAACCTGATTTTAAACTCGAAGTAGAATTGGAAGGGAATAAAATATTAGAAGACACATTTAGAAATAACCGGCAGCAGGTCAATCAAGGGAAAGTTGCCTTGACTTCATTTAAACCGGGAAAAATCGTGCCGCTGAACATAAAAATGAAAGGAGAAGGGACCCTCTATTATGAGACCAGAATGACTTACACCCCCACCCGGAAGCTAAATCCTCGAGATGAAGGTTTTACGGTATATAAGGAAATCACAGATATGGAAGGTAAGCCTTTGGCGGAGATCAAAGCAGGCACCCTGGCCGTAGTAACTCTTCAGATCATAGCCCCTCAAGAAAGTTTGTTTGTTTTAGTCAATGATCCCCTTCCTGCAGGTTTAGAAGCGGTGAATCCAGTTTTCCAGATCGAGAGTGAGGAGGAACAAAACCGTCTCGCCCAATCTTTCGATAACGATTCTAATCGCTGGTGGTGGCAGGGATTTAATCATATCGAGATGCATGATGATCGAGTCCTGCTCTTCGCCGATTCTCTTTCTCCTGGAATCCATACCCACCGGTACCTGGCACGGGCTCTTACTTATGGTACATTCAGCGCCCCAGGGACCAAGGTGGAAAAAATGTATGCTCCGGAAGTCTTTGGAAGAAGCAGTGAGATCACTCTAAAAGTAAAATAAGGTGAAATACACTTTATCTATAGAAAGATAGAAGTCTAACATGAAAAAATTCCTCTTATTAGGAATGATCCTGATCACATTTGGGATGATGCTTTCAATCTATCTGCCTTTGCCGGAAAATCAGTTTGCCCCTGTTGGCTCTTTGTCTCTCATTATAACAGACAGGAATGGAATAATCTTGCGGGAAGTGTTATCCGATAAGGGAGGATATTGTCAGTGGCTTGACCTGAGCGAGATCTCTCCGGCGTTGATAAAAGCTACCCTGGCTGCCGAAGACAAATATTTTTTTCTGCATCCCGGTATCAATCCGGTCTCGATCGTTCGCGCCATCTCACAAAACATACTTCATCTGAAGATCGTATCCGGAGCATCTACAATCACCCAGCAGCTTATCAGAAATGTTTATCCCAGAAAAAGAGATATTCTTTCAAAGTTATTTGAGGCATGGATGGCTTTGCGTTTGGAAAAATCTTTTTCCAAGGAAGAAATCCTGGCCCAGTATCTAAACCGGATTTGTTATGGCAACCAAGCATATGGAATTCAAGCTGCTGCTCAACTGTACTTTGACAAACCAGCCTCTGATCTAAGCTTAGCTGAATCCGCTTTTCTTGCCGGTCTGCCTCGATCTCCGACTCAACTTAATCCTTATCGGAATTTGCAAAAAGCCATCGAGCGTCAAAAAAAAACACTTCAGCACATGTATGGGATGGGTTCTATCCAGAAACAAGATTTGCTCAATTCCTTAGACAAGCCTCTTAAGCTCGTTTCCGAGATACAAAATTTCAGGGCTCCTCATTTTTGTGACTTTCTATTGAAACAAATTCCGCTGCCGGAGTCATCCAGGATCAGCCGAATCCAAACTACACTTGATTATCGTCTTCAGGAAAAAATAGAAGCTCTGGTTAAAAATCATGTCAGTTCTCTTAAAAACAAATCCATTACCAATGCTGCGGTAATCGTTCTGGATAATCGAAACAGACAGATCCTCAGTATGGTAGGCTCCAAGGATTTTTTTGACTATGATCATGATGGTCAAGTGAACGGAGCGCTGGCGCTCAGACAGCCCGGCTCGACTCTAAAGCCCTTTACGTATGCTCTTGCCCTCAAAAGAGGCAAAACAGCGGCTTCTCTTCTCGATGATGCCGAAATTCAATTTTCGACTCCAAATGGAAACTATCATCCTGAAAATTATGACAGAAGATATCACGGCCAAGTCCGTCTGAGAGAAGCTCTAGCCTGCTCCTACAATGTACCGGCTGTAGCCTTAGTTAAGGAAATCGGCCCCGATGCTCTCTTCCAAACATTGAAACAGATGGATTTTACCAGTCTTGATCGCACCCCCAGTTATTATGGGATCGGCCTTACTTTGGGAAACGGTGAGGTTAATCTTTTGGAATTAGTCCGTTCCTATTCAACTCTGGCAAGATATGGGCACTATGCCAGGGAAACCTGCATGCTCAGTTATATGGAACATGGAAAGGAAGGCTGGATCCAATATCCGGGAGATGAAACTGAAAAAACGATTTTTTCACCTGAGATAGCTTATGTAATCTCTGATATACTTTCGGATAACAATGCCAGGATTCCTGCTTTCGGGTATAATTCACCTCTCAATCTTCCTTTTCCCTGTTCTGTAAAAACCGGAACATCAAAAGATTTCCGCGACAACTGGACCATAGGTTTTACAGCTAAATATACAGTAGGAGTATGGGTAGGAAACTTTGACGGAAAACCTATGCAAAAAGTATCCGGGATATCCGGATGCGGTCCTCTATTCAGAGACATTATGTTATTACTCGAAAACAAAAATCCATCTCAACCTATCAAACAGCCGGAAACAGTCATATGCACTAAGGTTTGTCCTGTTTCAGGATACTTACCAGGTGATTATTGTCCCGGCTCAATTGAGGAAATTTTCATAGCCGGCACATCGCCCACTGCTGTCTGCCCCTTTCATTATGAATCAAATTCCCATAACCCAGATATGCCAGAACCATCTGCAGGCGATTTTGACTACAGCAGTGGCTTTAAAATATCTTTCCCATTTGATGGAGATATATTTAAATTAGACCCCATTCTTCGCCGCAACTACCAGACGATTCAACTCAAAGTTTCTATTCCAGAACACTTTTCGATTGATAAGGTGGAATGGTGGGTCAATGAAGAAAAAGTGGGGACAGTTTCCTCTCCTTTTTCTCTTGCCTGGAAAATCCGGCCGGGTTCGTATACAATAAAGGCCCATGCCTTTGGCAGAAATGAAATGGTTGGAATTTCATCTGTCAAGATAAAAATTCTTTAGATTGGGAGAGAAAGAAATGGAGAGAAGAAAGGCACTTATTTCTCTTGGATGTATTCCTTTGATCGGCCCTTTATTTTTAAAATCTCATAACAGGAGTGATAAAATGAAAAAAGAAGTCAAAACCGATAACGCTCCCCAGGCGATCGGTCCTTATTCACAAGGCATCATTGCTAATGGATTTGTCTTTGCCTCCGGACAGATTGCCATTGATCCTAAAACTGGGAAACTGAGCACAGGATCAATTGAAGAGCAAACCCGTATGGCTCTAACGAACCTGAAGGCTGTTATCGAGGCAGCAGGGAGTTCATTTGATAAAGTTGTAAAATGCACGGTATTTCTTAAGGACATGGATGAATTCAACCAGATGAATGCAGTTTATGCTGAGTTCTTTCAACCACCTTTTCCAGGGAGAGCAGCGGTTCAAGTTGCCCGTCTTCCTAAAGATGTCAAGGTTGAGATCGAAGCCATAGCTGTCCTTTAGAAAAGCTAAATGCAATCACCTTGACAGTCTCTCAGTTCACCGCTAAGATAAAGCAATAAAAATTAAGGATTTATCCGGTGAGAGAAAACGCTCGTGTTATGGTAGTTGAAGATGAGGGCATTGTCTCCATTGATATACGTAATATTCTAAAAAAACTTGGATATTTTGTTTCAGCTGTCGCCTTTAGCGGAGAAGAAGCTATTTCAAAGGTAAAGGAAAATCCGACAGATTTGATCTTGATGGATATTGGATTAAAAGGAAAAATAGATGGGATTCAAGCTGCCAAAGAGATCCGCAACCGAAATAAAATTCCTGTGATCTTTCTCTCCGGTTTTGCAGATGACAATACGCTTAAAAAAGCCCAGGAGGCTGAACCGGCTGCCTACCTTCTTAAACCTATTAACGAAGAAGAGCTTAAAGCAACCATAGAAAAAATTATAGAAAAATAATATTTAAGCATGCCTATTTATGAATTTCATCGCCATAAACGCATGCAGGATTTTGAGATCTTTACAAATAACTCTTTTACCCCAGTATCGTTTTTTTTAAAAGGGTAAACGTTGCGGACCACAAAAGAAATTCGAATAGGCATAGATACAGGGGGTACATTCACGGATTTTGTCATCGCTAACAAAGGTGATATCGAAATCCTAAAAATCCCCTCAACTCCTCAAGATCCAGCCAAAGCCATAACAACTGGGATCTTAAGGTATCTCGAGGCTGGCAATAAGATCCATGTCATTCACGGCACCACTGTCGCCACCAATTCTCTCCTGGAAAGAAAGGGAGGAAAAATCGCGCTCATAACTACCAGGGGTTTTGAAGACGTTATTTTTATTGGAAGGCAAACGCGGCAGAAATTATACAGCTTGTCAGGCGAAGAAAGAACGCATCTTCTGTCGGAAAAACATGTTTTTGGTATAGATGAACGTGTTCTCTCATCGGGGCTAATCGAAAAAAAAGTAAACGATAATGATTTAAATACCATTATCGAAAAAATTAAGAAATCAAAGATAGACGCCGTAGCTGTATGTCTGGTAAATTCCTATGCTAATTTTCAGAACGAGGATATCATTTATTCCCGGCTCAAGAAGGAAAACATCTTGGTTTCTGTTTCTAACCGCATCCTGCCGGAACACCGAGAATATGAACGGACCACAGTAACTGCGGTCAATGCCTATTTAATGCCGGTGGTTTCCTTTTATATCTCCAACCTCGAAAAAAACACGGGGGATAACGAGCTTCTGATCATGCAGTCGAATGAGGGATGCATTTCTCCGGCTACAGCCAAAGAAGAACCGATAAGAACAGCTCTTTCCGGTCCGGCCGGAGGGGTAGTAGCAGCCTTCAATATTGGAAAATCCATTGGATGTAAGAACCTGATCACATTTGATATGGGGGGAACCAGTTCTGATGTCTCCTTGATAGACGGGAATATAAAAAGATCAAATGAAAGCATGATCAATGAATTCCCTATCCGGCTGCCCATGATCGATATCCATACCGTAGGGGCAGGAGGAGGTTCCATAGCCTATTTGGATAAAGGCGGATCTTTAAGAGTTGGACCTGACAGTGCCGGCGCAGACCCCGGCCCTGCCTGTTACGGAAAAGGTTTCAACCCTACTGTCACCGATGCTAATCTTATCCTGGGCCGCCTTGTTCCTGAATATTTTCTAGGCGGGGATATGCAGATATATCCGGAGAGAAGCCAAAAAGCAATCAGTAGACTAGCTGAGAAAATTGGAAAAACAATCATTGAAACTGCCGAAGGGATCATAAAGATCGCTAATGCCAATATGGAAAAAGCCATTAGGGTCATATCTATAGAAAGAGGAATCGATCCCAGAAGATTTATTCTTTTTTGTTTTGGAGGAGCAGGAGGGATGCATGCCGCTGACATTGCATCAAATTTGAATATCACGACCATACTAATCCCTAAAAATGCCGGTGTTTTATCTTCTCTGGGATTATTAATGGCCGATTCGATCAAAGATTATTCGATGTCCATACTTCGCCAAGCTAAAGAAACCAGACCGCAATTTCTGCAAAAAATTCTCCAGAAATTGAAAACCAAGGCTGTTCAGGACATGGAACGTGAAGGCTTTCCTTCCGGAAAGCTTAACTTTTTCCCAAGCATGGATATCAGATATGTCGGACAATCCTATGAGATCAATATTTCTTATCATGATTCTTCCGACACAATTTCTAAACTAATTAGAGATTTCAACCATGCCCATAAGGTGATGTATGCCTACTGCCATCCGGAAAGAGAAGTGGAACTGGTGAATCTTCGTTTGAAAGTGTCAGGAATACGTGAAAAAATTAAACTAAAGAGGAAGCCGGAAAAACCCTCTCCTCCTGATAAGGCTTTTTTTAAAAAACAGGATATTTATTTCCAATCTAAAAAATTTTCTACGCCTGTTTACCTCAGAAATCTATTATCTGCAGGGATGTCCTTTTCAGGACCGGCAGTGGTGGTGGATTATGAATCCACCGCTTTTATTCCTCCTGATCATAAACTCAAGGTGGATGGGCTGGAAAACCTTATTATCCACAAGGCTGAGTGATCATATGGATATTTTTGATCCTATTGAATTCGAGCTATTCAAAAATCTTTTTGTCTCCATCTCCGAAGAAATGGGAGCAGTATTAGAACGCACCGCACTTTCTCCCAATATAAAAGAAAGAAAAGATTTTTCCTGCGCGCTTTTTAACAGTTCAGGAGAAACTTTTTCTCAGGGATCCCACATCCCCGTCCATCTCGGTGCCATGCCTCTATCCGTACAGGCATCATTGAAATCTTGTTCTTTTCACGAGGATGATCTGGTGATCCTGAATGATCCTTATAGGGGAGGAACGCACCTTCCCGATATAACCTGTGTGTCTCCTGTATTCATTTCAAATAATCTCACTTTTTTTGTTGCCAACCGGGCCCACCATTCCGATATAGGCGGTATGTCTCCTGGATCTATGCCGTTAGCCACAGAAATATTTCAGGAGGGTTTGATCATACCTCCCACAAAAATTTTAAGCAGGGGCAAACTGAATCAGGATATCTTGAATCTCATTCTGGCAAATGTTAGAACTCCGGATGAACGCCAAGGAGACCTGTTGGCACAAATAGCCGCCAACTCCAAGGGAAAACAACGGCTCCAGGAAGCGGTTCGAAAATTCGGAGTCGATAAACTGATCAAACATGGAAAACTCATCCAGGACTATACTGAACGAATTTTAAGAAAAACAATTGATCAAATACCTGATGGAATCTATACTTTCACTGATCATCTGGATAATGACGGGATCACTGATTCACCCATAAAAATAGCAGTTAGTCTTTCGATCAAAGGGGACTCAGCTTTAATTGATTTTTCCGCCTCTTCAAAACAGGTGGAAGGAGGCGTAAATGCCAACTTTGCGGTTACTAGTTCAGCCGTACTCTATGTGTTTCGTTCCCTGGTAGATGAAGATATTCCTTTTAATACCGGCCTTATGCGGCCTTTGAAAATCAAGGCTCCTTTGGGAACAATCGTCAATGCACGATACCCAGCACCCACAGCCGGAGGAAATGTGGAAACCTCCCAACGCATCGTGGATGTGCTCCTTGGAGCTCTATCCCATGCAATCCCCCAAAAAATACCCGCAGCCAGTTCAGGAACCATGAATAATGTTGCTTTTGGGGGAACCTTACCTGACCAAGGAACCGGTTTTGCCTATTATGAAACCATCGGAGGAGGGATGGGAGCAAGTACAGTCCGTGATGGTCTTTCCGGAATCCACACCCATATGACCAATTCTCTCAATACGCCGCTCGAAGCCTTAGAGATCTATCTCCCCATCCGAATCTGTCGGTATACTCTCAGGAAGAGATCAGGAGGGAATGGCCAATATAAAGGAGGAGACGGAATTATTCGAGAGTTCGAATTTTTAGTCCCCACTCAAATCTCCATAATCTCTGAGAGACGTAAATTCGCGCCCTATGGCCTCCATGGAGGAAGCGATGGCAAAATGGGACGAAATATTCTCATCTCTAAAGGAAAGAAGATCTATTTGAATTCAAAAGTCAATATAACCGTAGAACCAGGTGATATTTTGAGAATAGAAACACCAGGGGGAGGAGGATATGGTTCGAAATAAAAAAAGCTCTTTCGGCCCAGGGTTTTTAGTCACCGCTGCTTTCATCGGTCCGGGTACGGTTACTTCTTGTTCTTTGGCAGGTGCGAGATTTGGATACTCTCTTATTTACGCCCTGGTTTTTGCCACTATAACCACTCTTTTTCTTCAAGAAATGACAGGAAGACTCAGTCTTGGATCAGGGATGGATCTTGGCCAAACACTTAGGATATATTCCCGAAACAAAGCCATCAGGCTTATCATCATCGTACTGACATTATCTGCCATTACTTTTGGATGCGCCGCTTATGAAGCCGGCAACATCATAGGAGGTTCTCTAGGATTAGAGACTCTAACTCCCGTACCTCAAAATATCTGGGTGGTATTCATTTCCATAACTGCCTTTCTCATACTCAACCGCCAACGATATAAGCTCATCGAAAAGTTCCTCATATTTCTGGTCTTTTTGATGAGTCTTTCATTTATAACCACGTTCATCATCATCGGGCCAGATTATCGATCCTTGATAAGAGGACTCCTTCCCTCTATTCCGGAGAGCTCCGGTTATCTCATTTTGGCCTTGATAGGCACCACTGTTGTCCCTTATAATCTCTTTCTTCATTCCTCCGCTGTCGCAGAAAAATGGAAGAAAAAAACAGACCTCAAATTTATTAGGAAAGACCTTTTAGTCTCCATCTGTCTCGGAGGTGTTATTTCGATTGCGATCGTTGTTACTGCAGCGGTGGCCTTTTTCGGCAGTAATGTCCAGATCCAGAAAGGTATTGACATGGCCAGTCAGCTCAAACCCCTCTTTGGACCTTTAACCAACGTGCTTTTCGGCTTAGGATTTTTTGCTGCCGGGATGAGCTCCGCAATCACAGCACCCTATGCGGCTGCTTTTGCCTCCAGCGGAGTCCTGGGGTGGAAAAATGGAAAGGACTCATCAGGATTTAAAGCAGTCTGGATGGGAGTGATCGGAATCGGTTTGACAGTCTCTTTATTTGATCTTAATCCGATCTCCGTTATCATATTTGCTCAGGCTGCCAATGGCTTGATCTTACCTTTTGCCGCTGTTTTCTTACTGGTCATTCTTAATAAACCTAAGATCATGGGCGATATGAAAAATAATCTGTATCAAAATCTCTTGGGGGGTCTCATTGCTCTGGTTGTGTCGCTCCTGGGGATCTGGAATATAGTCAGATTATTTTTCTGACTTATTCATAAAAAAGCCTAAGTTAAAGCAAAATCGACGGCAGCCTTGGAATGGAGCTTGGTTGTATCGAAAAGAGGAATACTATAGTCTTTCTGCTCAACAATGAGAGGGATCTCTGTACATCCTAAGATTACTCCCTGGGCGCCCTGAGAAACAAGATTTTCTATGACCTTGCTGAATTTTTCCTTAGAACTGCTTTTTATCTCTCCCAAGCACAACTCGCTGTAGAGAATATTATGAATGACCTTTCTTTCTTCCTCAGATGGGATAACGACTTCGATCCCATGTTTATCTTTTAAACGGCCTTTGTAAAAATCCTGCTCCATAGTAAAACGTGTTCCTAAAAGCCCGACACGGTTAAATCTGTTTTTCTTGATTTCTTCAGCCGTTACATCCACGATATGCAGAAGTGGGATCCTTACACTCGATTGAACCTCATCTGCCATCAAATGCATGGTATTGGTACAGATAAGAACAAATTCAGCCCCTCCCCTTTCGACCTTCTGAGCGGCGTCGATCATGCTTTTTGTAGCTTCTTCCCATTTATTCTCATGCTGCAGCTTCTCGATCTCAGCAAAATCAACCGAATACAGAATACACTTGGCTGAATGTAATCCTCCCAACCGGGTTTTAACTTCTTCATTTATGATGCGGTAATATTCCAGGGTGGATTCCCAGCTCATGCCGCCGATCATACCAATTATTTTCATTCTCTGCCTCCTCATTGAACTAAAGAGAAATGAAACACAACGATTTTTTCTCTAAAGATAACCTTACCAAAATCCAGTCAATTAATAAACTATTTTATCCATCCGAATAATCCATGATTTACCTTATTTTTAATGTTAAAATAGCAAGGATCATCATTATGGCTGAGCAAAACCGACAAACTGAATCCTCTTATGGCCTGATACGCCAACTGGGTCTGTTTGATTCCACTATGGTCATGGTAGGAATTATCATTGGCTCAGGCATATTTCTGACTACCGGCATTATTGCCCGATCCATACCGTCAGCTCCTCTCATACTACTGGTATGGACAGTTGGAGGGCTCTTGACCTTGGCCGGAGCCCTCACCTACGGAGAATTGGGAGCTGCTTTACCGGAAGCAGGAGGACAATACATCTATATCCGCGAAGCTTATGGAACTCTCCCCGGATTTCTATTTGGGTGGGTCATGTTTCTGGTTTATCAAACCGGGGGAATAGCTGGACTTGCCCTCGCTTTTTCGGAATACTTTGGATATTTTTTCCCTTCCCTGTCCATGGATAAAATAATATATTCTCAGACACTTTACTTCTTAGGCAAGCCTTTGATCTATTCGCTTTCCGCCGGTCAGCTCGTCGGAGCTTTCGCCATCATTGTCCTTTCCTATTTGAATTATATCGGGGTGGGTTTTGGAAAGACCATACAGAATCTTTTGACCGTTTTGAAGATCGGGATTATTCTGATCATAATCGTCCTCGGGTTTTCGATCGGAAAAGGCGCTTCCATCGATTTCACCCTAAATCCCGAAGGTCTCAGTCTCAGTCAGCTTTTCATAGGATTCGGCGTTGCTCTGATAGCTGTCTCTTGGGCCTTTGACGGCTGGAACAACATAAATTTTGTCGCCGGAGAAATAAAAAAACCCCAGCGAAACCTCCCCAAAGCTCTGATTCTGGGAACCTTGATAACCACCACTCTCTATGTGTTGATCAACTATATCTATCTTTATGCTTTGCCCATAAATCAAATGGCAGGAGAGGTAAGGATCGCAGAAAAGGCCACTTCTGCTCTTTTCGGTTCTGGTACAGCCGGTCTCATATCCGCTATCGTCATTATTTCGACCTTCGGCTCGCTCAACGGTTCGATTCTCACCGGCCCGCGGGTTTTTTATGCCATGGCCAAGGATGGGTTGTTTTTCAAACGAGTCTCAAAAGTCCATCCCCGTTTTCATACGCCTGGTTTTTCCATTCTTATTCAGGCTTTATGGGCTTGTGCACTGACATTAACAGGAACATTCGAGCAGATATTTACTTTTGCCATGTTTGTATCCGTTATTTTTTGGATCGCTGCAGCGGCAGCAGTATTCACCCTTAGGAAAAAAAGGCCGGACCTTTCCCGCCCCTATAAAACATGGGGCTACCCCTTCATTCCTGCTCTTTTTATTGCAGCCTCATTTGGTATTCTGATCAATACTCTTCTGGAAAAACCGATGGAAGCCCTTGCTGGACTGACTTTAACCGCTCTGGGCCTTCCAGCTTATTTTATTTGGAAAAGACGCTCTTCTCAAAACTCAGTAAATGAAAAAAATCTTAAAATCTGATAAGTTTTATACATGGAGGCTAAGTGAGATCAAGTCAAACAGATAAAGCGGTTTTACCTGACATTATGCAAGAAGCCTTGGCAGCTGAATCCCTTATCCGGCCCTATATTAGAGAAACACCCCTGGAATACTCGCCGTTCTTCAGCAGTTTATCCGGATGCTGTGTTTATCTCAAGCTGGAAAACATTCAGATCACCGGTTCCTTCAAACTTAGAGGCGCTATGAACAAGATGCTCTCCCTAAGTGATGAAGAAAAAAAGCAGGGATCTATAACTGCTTCATCCGGAAATCATGGGGCCGCTTTTGCCTATATTTTAAACAAATTCAATCTAAAAGGATCAATTTTCCTGCCGGAAAATGCTTCGAGCTCAAAGCTCGATCTTCTTCATTTATACGGAGCAGATATACGCCAGTATGGCGATGACTGCGTTAAAGCTGAGGCGCAGGCAAGAAAAACTGCCAAAGAAAAAGGGATGACATATGTTTCTCCCTACAATGATATCAAGATAATCGGCGGTCAGGGAACTATCGGCATTGAGATGGAACACCAATTAAAAAAAATAGATGTGATTTTATGCCCAGTGGGAGGAGGAGGCTTGATCAGCGGTGTTGGAGGGTATCTTAAAAATATAGATCCGGAAGTAAAGATCATTGGCTGTCAGCCGGAAAATTCAGCGGTGATGTATGAATCTATAAAAGCTGGTTGCATTCTGGATATCCCCTCTCTCCCGACAATCTCCGATGGGACCGCAGGCGGTATTGAGCCGGGTTCAATAACCTTTGATCTTTGCAGAGAATATGTCGATGATTTTTATCTTGTCTCAGAAGAAGAGATCAAACAAGCCATTAGGACCGTTCTCGAAAAACAATCTCTGTTGATCGAAGGAGGGGCAGCACTTCCGGTGGCAGCCTTTTTGAAAAACTTATCTTTTTTTAAAGATAAAAATATCATTTTGATCTTAAGCGGTTCAAGAATAAGCAGCCAAAAGCTGTCTGAAATTATTTGTGGAGAACACCATTGGCAGTAAAAATATTCAATATCGATGAAATAAAACAAGCCCTGGAAAAAGTGAATACGATCGAGGCTATTGAGAAGGGATTTGTCGCTTATTCCCAAGGGAAAGTAGTGGTTCCCCCAGTAGGAGAAATGCTGTTTTCCGATCCTTCCGGGGAAGTTCACATCAAATACGGTTATATAAGAGGAGAAATATATAGCGTCATAAAAATAGCCTCGGGTTTTTATGAAAATATAAAACTCGGCCTGCCTACTGGAGACGGCCTCATGCTTCTTTTCTCCCAAATGACCGGACAATTAGAAGGTATTTTGCTGGATGAAGGCTACTTGACAAATGTGAGAACAGCCGCAGCCGGAGCAGTTGCCGCTAAATATTTAGCTCCCAACATCATTCGCCGGATCGGCATATTCGGGGCCGGTGTCCAGGGCCGTTTGCAGCTGATATATTTAAAAACGATCACATCCTGCCGGGACGTTATGGTTTGGGGGATAAATCAGAAAGAACTTGATATTTACAAAAAAGACATGGAAAAACAAGGTTTCAATATCCAGGCAACCATGGATGCAGAAGATATCGCATCCAAGTGTAATCTGATCGTAACCGCGACACCTTCAAAATCTCCGCTTCTACATACTTCTCAGATACGTCCTGGCACACATATCACAGCCATGGGATCAGATACACCTGAAAAGAACGAGCTGGATCCCGGTATTCTGGAGAAGGCCGACATTATTGCAGTTGACAGTCTATCGCAAAGCCGATCCCGGGGAGAAATTTTCCAGGCTTCGAGATCAGGCAGACTTGATCAAAATAAAATTTTTGAACTGGGTAATGTTATCCAGCAGCCAGAATTCCACCGCCAGTCAGAAGAACAAATATCAGTGGCAGACCTCACCGGGGTAGCTGTCCAGGACATTCAAATCTCAGTGGCAGTATTCGAGATCCTCGCCAAAAAACAATCAAGGATAAAAAAATGAAAGTAGAAAAATTTGAACTGGAAAGATTTCAATCCCTTTGGGAAAACAGAGTCAGGTTCAATCTCACAGAAAGCGGGGTTCATCCCTATAAACTAAAAGAACTACTTTCGGAGCAGGAGATTGAACATCTGATCGATAAGAGGATAGGATATGGACAGACCAATGGTTCTATTGCCTTACGTGAGACCATCAGTTCTCTTTATCCCGGTACCGGAATTAACAACATTCTGGTAACCAATGGATCGGCTGAAGCAAATTTCATTGCCATGTGGAGTCTACTCGAACCTCAGGATGATATTTTATTTATGCTCCCCAATTATATGCAAATATGGGGGATACTTCGATCTTTTGGTGCCGAGATTAAACCC
>CAZLBV010000285.1:0-6300 GCA_964557845.1 uncultured Eubacteriales bacterium
TCCGCATGTGCCGCTTCAACTCAAGCTATTGCCCTGGCATTTGAGAGTATCCGTTGGGGTGAAACAGATATGGTCATTGCGGGCGGAATGGATTCCATTATAGATATGGTATCCCATACCGCATTTGCGAAACTGGGTGTGGTGGCTCCCAATAAATAGAATGAAACCTGCCGTCCTTTTGATGTGTCACGGAACGGCACGCTTTCCGGTGAGGCTGCCTCTTTGATCGTATTGGCCAGCGAAAATTCTGTGAAAAAATTGAAATTAACACCAAAATTCGAGATTTTAGGATATGGCAATACCCTTGATGGTTACAAAATAACTGCTCCTGATCCCAGTGCCATAGGAATGATCCGAGCTTTATCCAAAGCCCTTTCAAATTCTGGGATTAAACCTGACCAGGTTGATTATATAAATCTCCACGGCACCGGAACCCTGGCCAATGATCCACTGGAACTGACGGCAATTGAAGAAGTTTTTGGCAGCTTCGCCAAGCAGCTGCCTATTAGTTCTACCAAAGACCGCCATGGTCATGCTATCGCGGCAGCTGGAGGACAGGAATTCGTTATCACCTGTATCTGTATGGAAAATGATTTTATTCCTTGTAACGTGAATTTAAAAAAACCTATTAATGAAACCGGAGTGAGATTGATCAAAGATAAGAACATCTCAAAGCGGCTTAATATCTGTTTGACCAACAATTTTGCGTTTGGGGGTGTTAATACTGTGTTGGCTATAAAAAGGATGTGATCAATATGGATTTAAAATTAAAAGATAAAGTGGTGATCGTGACCGGTTCAACCGGAGCCATTGGCCTTGAAATTTGTAAAGGATTTTTAAATGAGGGAGCTGTCGTGGTCCCCTTTTATCGAGAGCCTCTCAGCAAACTGGATATGTTGTTTGAATGGACAGTTGAAAATAAAAAAGATAAAAATAGAATATTTCCGATCTGTGTCGATCTTGAGTCTTCCGATTCTCTAAAACAAGCGGTAGATGAGGTTATACTGAAATTCAACAGCATTGATATATTAATTAATAATGCCGGATGGACGGTTGAGAAACCATTTTTGGCCATAACCGATCAAGAATGGGATTCAATGATCAGTATTAATCTTACCTCAATTGCCAAATTATCTAGACTGGTAATAAAGAATATGATGGAAAAGAAAAAAGGAAGCATTGTCAACATATCTTCAACAGTAGTGGAAATGTATGGACGGGGGGTAGCGGCCTATGCATCGGCCAAAGCTGCGGTTAATCGTTTAACAGAAATCCTGGCACTGGAAATGGGTAAAAAAGGGATTCGTGTCAACACAGTCTGCCCCGGAGTTATTCATACGCCCATGAGCGAACAAATGGTCGATCGTTTGAGCAAGCATATTTTTGACAGGACACCCATGCAGAGAATCGGGGAAGTTTCTGAAGTGATCCCGGCAGTGCTGTTTTTGGCCTCTGAAACCACGGCATCCTTTATTACCGGTCAACACATTTATGTTAACGGAGGAGTAAATCTTGGATTGTAGGAGAAAAAATGGCTGAGTTAAATGATGTTTATGAAAAATTAAAATCGAGTTTGATTGATTCTTGTGGCCTGAATGAAGAGGAAATAGAATTGGATAAGACATTGATGGATGATCTGGGAATAGATTCCATTGATCTTCTGGATGTAATATATTCTTTGGAAAAACAGTATTCTATTTCTATTGAGGTGGGAGAGCTGGCAAATTGGGCTGCCAAAGAGATGGGAGATATCCCTTTTGAAATAGACAATGTTATTACCGATGAAGGATTAAAAATTCTTCATAAATTCATTGGTGAATCTCAGAGAGAAAAGATAAAAAAAGGCATGACTGTTCAGGAAATCCCTTTGCTGTTTACGGTTCGTTCCTTATGTAATTTAGTCATAAAAAGATTAGCTAATGAGGGGCAGTGATTAACTCTCTATGTCGGTAAGAATACTTGTATTGGGGGCCTCCGGATTTACCGGAAAACTCATATGCCGCAATCTAGAATCCAATAATATTGATTTCAGTGCTGCCGGCTGGGATGAGAAAAAAATAAATAGTCTTTATCCCAACCATGAAAACGTCATTATTGATGTTCAGGATAAATCACAGCTTGATAAGAATATTAAAAATTATGATGTTCTGGTCAATGCGGTCGGCCCCTTTAATCTTTTTGGGTATAATGTGGTACGATCTGCAGCTCAATACGGGCGGATTTATCTCGATATTTCCGGTGAACAGCATTTTGTCAAATATTGTTTCGACAAGATAAATAAACTTGCAGAGGAGACTAAGGCCTTAATCGTGAATTCATGTTCTTTTGAATCACTGATTGCAGATCTATTGGCGAATGAAATATGTAGAAAAGAGACCGACTATGAAAACATATCCACTTTTTATCACTTCCTGAATTCCAGGCCTTCTGTGGGCACGAAACTCTCCATGAAATTAGCCAGATATTTTCCGGCTTATCAATTGAGAGAGGGAAAACTAAAAAGTGCGGCTCCAAGGAGTCACCAGCAGGAGGTCGAGATCAACGGCTTAACCGGTCTGAAGCATGCCTCTTTTGTCCCATTCCCTGAGGTATTGTTTTTTCATAAGGAATATAGACCGATGAATGCTGCATCATATTATTTATTTGAAAATCGTCAATCTGCTCCGATGACCTTTGATCGGAAAGTATCAAAAATAAGTCTCCAAACGACCATTGAACGATTCAGACGAGGTAAAAATATTGAGCCGACAGAAGAGGAGAGAAAAAATCAAAAATTCAGCGTAGCAGTCGTTACAAAAAACAGAAATGGTGAAAAAAATCAGATTTTACTCAAGGGTACTGATATGTATAACGTAACGGCTAAACTCATAGCCCGATGTGTAAAAATACTTATTGATGAAAAGGCAAAAGATTACGGGGTTAAAACCCCGGTACAGGTTTTTGCCAACAAAGGTCTGCCAAATATTCTATCTGAAATAGGTAAACTCCAAAGTTAATATATGTTGATTTCAATTATCTTTATTCATAAACAATGATTATGCCAGGTAAGATGACAGACTCCATAGATGTATTGGTAGTTATCCCTAAACAAGAAGGAAATTCTTTAGCCCGCGATGATAGATTTGCCAATCTCAGCGCCAATTTCCACATTCCCTATTATATTTCCTATTTGAAGTTCTGCCGGAACCTAGGGCTTGAGATAGATCTGATTAAAAAAGATAATGTCAAAATTCCCACTGATCATGGTTATGAATATTTAAAGCCGAATGAAAATCCCAGCCACACTGCTCTGTTATTAGCCACTATCCTTGACCATAACAATTTTACATTCTATGTCATAGATCCACCCTTTGGATTCCCGAAATCTTCCCGTAAAAAATTAATAGAACAACTGAAATTAAAACCTAAGATCTTGGCCATATCGACAACCTTCCTCATCAGCTCAATAGATATCAATCATTTAATGAAACTGGCGAGGCGATATTCTCCGGAAACTAAGATCATAATAGGAGGACAGTACCTGCTTACCTCCCGGAAGTCGATCCATGAATTAAAGGAGGCGGATGTTTTTGTTATCGGAGAGTGTGAGGACAATCTGGTAATGCTAGTTGATGCTTTGCTTAATAAAAATTATGATGCGATGGAAGACATCAAAGGAATTATATATAAAAGAAATGGACAATTGGTTGATACTCCCCCATCACCCCCTGTTGATTTGGAAAAGTCACTTCCCATAAAATGGGGCTTGATGCATGATTTTTTTCCGCCCCGACAAGATCTCAGTGGCTATATCATGATAGAAGACGGAAGGGGCTGTGCTTTCAAATGTTCATATTGTACCTATCGAAAAAATTTTCACTTCAGGTTAAAATCGGTTGAGAAAGTCATCAGCGAACTCAAGGCTGTTCCTCGGAAATCTGAAGAAATAAATATATTTTTCGCCTCCTCGACATTTACTTTTCCTCAGGAAAGAGCTATGCAAATTGCCAGCAGGATAAGCGAGGAAAAGCTGATGCATCGGTATGGGGCTTACGGCCGGGTTCAGGATATCAATAATGAACTCATAGAAAAATTAAGATCGGCCAATTTTTGTTGGCTGTTTCTGGGATTGGAATCAATGAATAGAAAAGTGCTCCGACTGGCCGGGAGGATGTCTACTCCTGATCAAATTGAAAAGGCGGTCAAGTTGAGTTTTGATTCCGGGATCATTACCGATTGTTCATTTATTGTGGGATTGCCGGGAGAAAGCCGGGAATCTGCAGAAAAAATCTCTGAATTTTTAGAGAAACCCTATATCGGGCGATATTGTTTATTTCCCCTGGTGGATATGGATACATCTGATCTAGCCATCCGGCCGGAAATATATCACTTTAAACGCAAGGATTACATGAATTGGAGCCATCCGGATATGAGCAGTAAAGAGGTTCCACAGGTAATGACTGATATTATCATAAATGCGAATAAATCAAATTATGCATACAGCACAAACATTATCGACGCCCTTATAGGAAATCGGATATCTTCCGATCCCTTGACATCCGTATCTCAAGCCGATGTAAAACCCTTTTATTTGATGATGGAGACAGGCACGATCCTGTATCTTAAAAAATTAATAATGGGAAGCAAAATTAACCGGAAACACTTGCAATCAATCTCAAGTATACTGAAACAGAATTATCTTCCTAAAATAAACTTTTTTTTAAGAATTAAAGAGCTTGTTAAGATCTCAGGAAAAATACTCTTTCTAAAATTCGTTCGTTACTATTTTTTAAAGAGAAAAGTTATCTGAATGATGCCATTACTGTTGACCAGCATAAAAAAGAGAACTTTCTTATTTTCTATCAAATCATGAGCAAACAACACATTACGAAGACCAGAAAAAAAAGGAACTATATCGGATTATCATCAACGCTTCATGATCCAGCCCTGGCTGTAGTCGATTCTAAGGGGGAAATAGTCTTTGCCGAAGCCACAGAACGATTTCTTCAGAATAAACGTGCATGGAACTGTGTGCCCGACAGTATGTTATATGTGCCAAAAATTATAGAAGAATACTGCGAAAATGACGCTGAATTGGTTGTAGCCCAATCCTGGTCAAAAAAAACAGCTGCTAGATTCAGATTTTTACGGTTGTTAATGCCGCCGATCATGAACCTATCCGAAATGGGCAGTCTTAATAGAGCTAACACCATGATGATGCTGAACGGAATGATCGGCATCCAGGAAAGCTGCGGCTCGCATGTAGAAAGTGCAGTCTATAATAAGAGTGCAATAAAAAGAGTGATTAAGAAATACTATGATCATCACACCACCCATGCTGCTGCTGCATGCTACGCGAGCCCATTCAAGAATGCTGTATGTGTGGTGGTGGACGGGTACGGAGAGAATTTATTAAGCACTGCTTTTTTTGTATATGAAAACGGAGAAATAAAGCGCTTGCAGGAGATCAAAGGATCTAAATGGACATCATTAGGTCTTTATTATCAAACAATATGTTCTCTGTGCGGGTTTGATCCAATGAAGGGTGAGGAATGGAAAGTAATGGGCCTTGCTCCTTACGGTAAATATAATGAAACCCTATATGGATTGCTGCAATCGTACATCAAAGTTAAAAATGGCAGGTTAATTCATGGTGTCAACAAACACAAAAGTCATTCATGTCTATGTAATGAAATTAAAAAATTATCTTTTAATGTCTCTGATATAGCATACAACGGCCAGATGTATTTCAGTGAACTGATGACTTCTCTTCTCCACTACATGTATACATTTGGGTTTTCCGAAAACCTGGTGTTGACCGGGGGATGTGCCTTAAATTCCTCGTATAACGGGACAATACTGGAGACAACTCCCTTTAAACAATTATTTATCCCCTCAGCCCCAGCAGATGACGGGAATGCCATTGGAGCTGCCTTACTGGCGTACTATGAAGACCTCTCTCCGCAAAACTCAGTAAGGAATTATCAATCACCTTATCTTGGTGCCAGGATGTGTGATAAAACATTGATGAAGCTTGAGAGATTGGGTCGTCTGAGAAGCAGTCCGTTAAACGGAAAGAAAATCTTTGAAAAAGCTGCAGAACTTTTGGCTGAAGGAAAGATTCTGGGGTTGATACAGGACAGGGCAGAATTCGGACCTCGAGCTCTTGGAAATCGATCAATACTGGCTGATCCTCGCTCCTCAACTATCAAGGATAGACTGAATGATACAGTTAAATTCAGAGAGGGATTCAGACCCTTTGCTCCTTCGATCCTACACGAATACGGAAAAGAATACTTTGAAAACTATCAGGAATCGCCT
>CAZLBV010000286.1:0-4423 GCA_964557845.1 uncultured Eubacteriales bacterium
ATGATATACTCATGATTATTTTTTAACCGGAACTCTATCCATATGTTTCCCTTTTTCCCTTCGGGAAAGGCATACTGCAAAGCATTGGTGAAAAGCTCGCTGATGATCATGCTGCAGGGAATTGCAGCCTGGATTCCTAACAACAGGGCTTCTATATTTATATGCAGACGGATCCTATCGGTATCAATCCCGTAAATTTTGATCAAACGGGATAACAGGTTACGCATATAAACCGAGAAATCTACCTTAGCGCCAGCGGTACCCTTACCAAGATCACCGAATAATTCGGACAACGGCCAAGCCGTCCCGATCGATTCCTCATGCAGCTCTTTCATTTGTTTATATTTCGCGATCTCATTTTGAAGATAAAGTAATTTGTAAATAATATTAAGATTGTTTTCTACGTGATCCCGAATTTTCTCAAGATATTTGTTTTTTTCTTCCAACGATGTCTTTATCCTGTTTTCTTCTTTTTTACGGGCAGAAATATCACGTAAAATACAGATAAATGCCGTTAAATCACCTATTTTCCAGGGAGTAACAGATATTTCAACCGGAAACTTACTCCAATCTTTTCTAACACCTATTATTTCAATCCATTTGTTGGTGATAAATGATTGCCCGGTTTCGATTAAATTTTCAAATTCCTGTTTGTAGTCTTTAGCTGCTTCGGAAACAATAAAGGATAGCTTATTTCCGACAGCTTCCCCGCTTTTGTATCCGAATATACTTTCAGCACCAGGATTCCAGAAAAAAATACTGCCTTGGCTGTCACATAATGCCAAACCTTCATTCATACTCTGTGCAAGAGTGCGCCAAACATCCTCTGATCTCTTCAATCTATTGATCACATCCTTGTTATAGAGAGCTATCTCCAGGGTAGCTTTAAGAGTGCTTTCATGATAAGGCTTAACCAGATAGCCTAACGGATTAACATCTTTGGCCCGGTTGATCAATTTTTCATCTTCATAAGCTGTCAAAAACACAACCGGGATATCTTGGTCCTCTCTTATCCGCCGGGCAGCTTCAATGCCGTCGATTTTTCCTGGCATCACGATATCCATTAAAATTATGTCCGGTTTGACTTTTCTGGAAATTTCTATTGCTTCGCTTCCTGAAGATGCCGTACCGGCGATGTCATAACCCATAACAGACAATCTTTCTTCTAAATGAGTGGTTATGGTTGCTTCATCATCAACAATCAATATTTTAGGCATTCTTCGCCTCCTCTTCCTCTAAATAGAAATCAAAGGAAAACTCTGTGTATTTATTCTTTTTTACTTTAAATGACCCCTTTAACTGTTTTTCGATCAGATTTTTAACCAATTTCAGTCCAAGGCTGTTGGTGGTATGAATATCAATAGAATCTTCCATCCCAATTCCATTGTCTCTGATATAGGCTAACAATTTAGGCCCCATGACTTTCATGGAAATCTCTATAATGCCCTTTTGATCAGGTTTAAAGGCATGCTTTAAAGCATTAGAAATAAGTTCATTCATGATAAGAGCACAAGGAATGGCTTGAGTCAATGAGAGGAAAACATCCTTGATATCTATATAAGGAGTGATGTTTTTTCCCAGGGCATAAACTTCAAGCAAATAGCTGATCAGCTCCTCAATATGCGCGCCCATCTCAATTTTTTCAAATCTTTCGCTCTTATACAGTTGGCTGTGAATAAATGCCATAGATTGAATTTTTGACCTGGCTCCGGCAATCAGATCTATTGCTTTTTTATCTTTAATCCGCATGCTGCTCATATCCAGGATACTGGATATGATCTGAAGGTTGTTTTTTACCCGGTGGTGTATTTCCTGGAGCAGAAACTCCTTCTCCTTGATCGATCTTTTGAGCTGGGTGTCAAATTTTTTCCTCTCAGTGATATCTCTAATCGTGGCCGCAAACTGAATAGGTTTATTATTTTCGTCTTTGATCAGAGACGTACTGATCTCACCGATAAACCTTTCCCCATTCTTTTTGAGCATGGTGTATTCCTGGTTATAGACAAACCCCTCCTTCAGGGTTTTATGCAAATAAATGATGGCCTGTGCCTTTGACTCCGGTGAGATCAGGTCCAAGAATTTACTTCCTATCAACTCCCTTTCACTCTTATAGCCATGAAGTCTTAGAGTTTGACGGGAGGCATAATCGATACGCCCATCTATATCCATGACTAAAACAGCATCCGGCAGCGAGGTCACCAAACCTTTGTACCGTTCCTCACTCCGGCGGAGCTCATTCTCCACCTGTTTTTGACCGGTGACATCTCTGGCGGTTGACAGCGCCCCAATTACACGCCCTTTATGGTCTTTTAGGACACTGCACCACCAGGCAAGAAGTCTTTTTTGTCCGTCTCTTCTCCGCTGCCAGCTCTCAACATAAAAAACATTTTCATCCCCTTTAAATAGGGATTCAACTCTGAAATAAGTGTTCTGTGCTCCCTCAAAATAAAAGGATGCCTCTTGTCCCAGCACATCTTCACCAAAAAATTCGATGCCGGCCCGGTTAGCCCAAGTGTAAACTTTATTAACATCAACCTGCATGATGATGTCTGGAAGTCGATTTAATAAATCATAATTGTGTATTTCTAAAGAGGCAGCCTTTCCCTTCATTAGTTCTCGGCTGTTATCTTCTGCCGGAATCTTTTTCGGAGGACTCCCTTCCCTTTTAATATGGCTTTTTCTTTCTTTCATTAACTATTTATTTTGCATTTTCCCGCAAATACGATAACTTAAAAAATTATCGTATGTCAATTAAGATAAAGAAAAAAGGGCATACTCAGTTATTACAGGCGAGACATATTCATTCCGCCGCTAACTTCGATGATCATTCCGGTTGAATAGGCAAAATCTCCTCTTGCCAGGGAAGCCACGGCGCGGCCCACATCCTCCGGCTTGCCCCACCTTCCTTGTGGTATCAATCCCTCGGCGATTTTTTTGTCATACTTTTCTTTTACGGCTTCGGTCATATCTGTCCGGATTATCCCCGGTCGGACTTCATAAACATTGATCCCATACTCCGATAAACGGTCGGCAAACAGCCTGGCCGCCTGGCTGATGGCTGCTTTGGAGATGCAGTATTCGGCTCTTGAGGGAGATGAGACATAGGCGGAGATAGAGGATATGAAAATTATGGATGGACTGATATCCGATATTTTATTCCCTTTTTTCATCTGCTCGATCATATAGGCAGCTACCTTTTGAGTGAGAAAAAACGGGCCGCGGGCATTTATATCCATTAGTCGATCGTAGCTTTCCGGTGCGGCCTTCAGTATATCTAACCTGATCAGAGGAGCAACTCCGGCATTATTGACTAAAACATCTATTCTGCCGAATGTTTCGAGAGTTTTGGTGATGAGGCTGTCATGATCGGACAAGGAAGAAATATCTCCTCTTAACGGCAAGAAATTGACCGATAATTCCTCCACCCGGCGCTTTACTTCAAATAGACCAGATTGTTCATTATCCGGTTCCCAGATAATATCGATGCCGGCAATGTCAAAACCACTTTTAGCTAGGCTGAGAACTATCCCCCGTCCTATTCCCCTTCCCGCTCCCGTTACTATTGCAGACGGTCGTTTTTTCATTGTTCACTCCTCTTTCACGATTAAATCATTACGGAAATCATACCAGACCGTCTCAAACCATGATTCCGGTTCAGGAACCGGTTTAACCGGAACCCATTGATTATGGATCACCGCGCTGTTATCTTTCCATATCTCTAGAATATGCTGTGCAACATAGGAATCTTTTTCTGTCAGAATAAATTTCCACTTATCCCCCAGCTGGGAACAGGGTTTTATTCCTTTTTTATCCAGTACCAGATAAGATCCGCGGCTGCCTCCTCCCTTTTCCAGATAAGCCTTTACTGCTTCCAGATACATGAGGTAGGTTAAACCCAGGTCCAGATTCTTAAAGGCAAAAGGCAAATCTATACTCGATTTGACTCTGGTATTTTTTAATATCTTTTGGTAGTGAAAATATGCCTCCTCAACTGCTTTCCGCACATCTTCTTTCCGGCGGATATGGCCACCGCAGGCTGACATTCTTTTCTGAATCGCAATACGGTCCTTTTCCAATCTGGTAAAATCTCCCATTTCTCTATCGATCATTTGAAAGGCCTGCCTGAATTTTGCTTTTATCTGCTCTCGGGCTGCATGCAGAAAACTGGGCGCATCAGGAGGCTCTTGATCATATCGTTTAGCCACAAACAAGGCGGCCCGCATCCCTCCCACCTGGCCTGAATTTAAAGCCGAACCTCCAGGCCGGTAGACACCATGCGTGCCGTTTACCTCACCTACCGGGAAAAGATGCTTGATGTTCGACTCCCACCATAGATTTCCTTTTAAACCGCCGTTGTTGTGCTGGGCGCATACAGCTATCTCCAACAGTTCTTTGGATATATCAATACCGTTTTCGAGATATA
>CAZLBV010000287.1:0-4840 GCA_964557845.1 uncultured Eubacteriales bacterium
AAGACATTCTTTATCCTGGGATTGTAGGGACTCAAATCTTTAAATTTTTCGAACTTTCCTTGGCAAAAACCGGCCTTACCAAGGAGGAGGCTGAAGAACAAGGGAGAACAACTAAAGAATATTCGGCTTTAAGGAAAGATAAGTCCAACTATTATCCTAATGCGGTTCCGGTCAAAGTGAAGATCATGATAGATGAAACGACCCAAGAAGTGATCGGTGCCTCGGTTGCTTGTGAGAGCAATGCGGCGCAGTATATTGATGCTGCTGCGGTAGCAATATTTAACAAAATGAAAGTTCAAGATCTCGGCTTTTTTGATTCTGCTTATGCTCCCCCTTATGCGCCGGTTTGGAACGCCCTGGTTTCAGCTGCGCTTAAAGCAGCAAAAACCTGAAAAAATGGACAGGGGGAGTGATCTGAACAGATTATGTTAGCAAAAACAGCAAAAAGATACGTATTAGAATTCGTTCTGATCATCTCTCTAATTTTTTTATCAGGGCCAGGTCTATGGAGTGAACGAATCGTAACCTCAAAAAAGGTGGGGCCGGGATGTATTTTCTTTCAGATGATTGATTCTGATATCCCTCTGTGTGCTTATGTTTTGAAAATCGACCTTAAAAATCAAACTATCCGGATAAAATCGGTTTTAGGCCAGGATAATTTCAAAGGACTCGAAACTGTTCTGTCCATGTCACAGCGCTTCGACAAAACTGGCCATAAAATCATTGGCGGAATTAACGGCGATTTTTATGTTGGCACAACTCCGGTTGGAATCGGAGTTATTGATGGGCAGCTGACTAAGACCTCGTTCAATAGATCCACCATTATTTTTGAAAAAAACAATATACCCAGAATAAATATTTTTTCGGTCCGGATGGATCTATTAGGGTCAAAAGGGTTTGAATTAAAAATAGATGCCTTGAATAACCCGGCCGGAAAACCCGATTTGATATTATACACCGATATTTTTGGGGGCAGAACACAGGAGGTAACCAACCGGCTCTTTTTGATCCTTAATCCCGGGGGGGAAACCGTTTCTTCCCATGGAAGCTTCGATGTTTCCTACACAGGCGAGTACCCGCTTTCCAGAAACATTCCTATTCCAAAAGGTAAATTCATCCTGGCCGCGAAAGAGAATTTATTAGATCAACTAGAGAGGATCAAAAAAGAAAAAAAGCTGACTCTTCATGTATCAACCAGTCCCAGCTCGGAAAGGATCTATACTGCAGTCAGCGGAGGCCCACAGATAATCAGTCAAGGCAGGATCAAGGTTGAACCGGGAAAAGAGGGATTTCGAAAGGGGTTTTCTTCTGAAAGGCATCCCCGGACTGCAGTGGGCTATACTGAAGACCGCCGGTTTTTGATAATGATGGTGGTAGACGGGCGCAGGCCGGATTACAGCCGGGGAGTAGACCTGTTTGAATTAGGTGAATTACTGTTGGAGTATGAATGCTATGATGCCATTAATCTTGATGGAGGGGGATCTTCCACAATGGTTATAAACAATGAGGTGGTGAATCAACCGTCAGATTTTACCGGCCCCAGAGCCGTGGCTAATTGCCTCCTGGCAGCGAGCCTTGTTCCTGAGGAGAAATAAAAATAAAATGGATGACAATGTTCTTAAAGAAGAAAAATTCCCGTTTGGACTGGTGGTTATTGCCGTGATCATGGTCTTTACAGCCATAGCAACTGATTATTACTGGATAGCAAGTTGGGCCGGAAAGGATTTTCCCTCTTTACGTGATATGGATCCTGAGTTTTATGCAAATTTTGCCCTTCCGGATATGGTTTTATCTATCCTGCTTTATATTGGTGCTTTTGGATTGATAAAGCTAAAAAAATACGGATTCATGGCTGCTCTGCTTGCTATGGGCATGTGGCTTTATGACCTTCTTTTGGTTTTCATGGCCACACTTTGGACTCATATCAATATTGTGAGTCCGAGCCTTCTATTTGTGCTGTTTACGGTTTTCTATCTCCGGTGGAAAAGAGAGATTTTCACATAGATTTTTTATAGAAATAATGGCCGGTTTTCAACTGTAAGCGAACTTTTTTGTGCCGGCAAGCGTATCTTTAATAAAAGAAAAGGAGAAAAGATATGAGACCAGTTCGAAAGATCCTTGGCTTTTTGATCATTGTTTTTATTGGATTGCCTTTGCTGTTTGCCATAATTTGGGCGGTAGGCATCACCAAGGCTGCCGTATCACCTGAATTTGTGACCGAACTTCCTCAGGAGATAATCGCAGAATTCCCTGATACCATTGATGAGATTTTTGAGGAAGCTCAGAAAGAGGCTGTTATCGAAGATGATAATACTAGAGCATGGTTTAGAGCTTCGGCTCAGGTGGATACCTCTCCCCGCGAATTAATGAGAGAGATAGGGCTTGTGGATTGGATGGAGAATGAACTATCCGGCACATTGGAGGAGATAGGAGACGTGCTGCGGGGTGAAAGCCGGGTTAGACCCCGGACCCTGGACCTTCGACCCTTGAAGCAAGCCTTAACCCATGATTCCATCGACAGATATGTCATGGAGATCCTGGAAAAATTCCCTCCTTGCGATGAAGAGGGGCTAAGGCTCTGGCAGCAGGTTATTTCCAGAGAAGGGGACTGGTGGGATTTTCCCGCATGCCAGCCTGACCTTAATGTGGCGGAATGGGCACTGGCAAATAAAAAAGCACTGCTGTTAGATGATATCGATGATGAAGTGGAGATCTTTAAAGGTGTGAATTTTTGGCCCTTTGGAGTATCCCGGACTGTGATCCTGGTTTCATATGCTTTATTTCTAATGCCTCTGGTTTTTATTTTTCTCGGATCCATCATTGCCGCCACTTCACCTGCGAGTTTCTGCCGTTGGTTCGGAATCTCTACATTTCTGGGAAGCCTTCCGGTCCTGATCATAGCTTTATTCGCCAGAAATGTCGGCACCTGGGCGATGAACTGGATGCCCTATGCCAGATCAGAGGGATGGTCGACCGGATTCGAAGCGTTGGTGGTTGAAAAGACGGCCTGGATACAGTATGCGGTACTGGATTTCCTGTTCTCTCCAGTGATCAATCTGGCGGTCATCTGCTGTATCATTGGCATATTAGTTATAATCCTTTCCTTTTTTATGCGGGGTGAAACTAGGACCAGAACCGTTGCCGTACCGGCGAAAGCGCCGGCTAAAACAGAATCGGCTCCCGAAGAAGAAAAGAAAGATAATCCGGAAAATCAATAAAAAGACGGATAAACTTTGATCAGCCGGGCTGGTTAAGTTTTTTTAGAAGAGATAAATTTTCCTACAAACTGTAATACAGGTTCATCTCGAAGGGATGGGGGCGGTTGCGGACCGCTACGATCTCCTTGGCTTTTTCTTCGATGAAGCTGTTGATCAGCTCCATATTAAAGACGTCCCCTTTAAGAAGATAAGCGTGATCTTTTTTAAGTTCCTCCAACGCCATTTCCAGGCTGGTGGGGATCGATTTGAGCTTAGCCTGTTTCTTTTCCGGCCAAGTGAACACATTATCATCAAACGGACCATACCCATTTTCCGGAGTAGGCATGATTTTGTTTTCGATCCCGTCTAAGCCGGCCATTATGAGGGCACTCATCGCCAGATAATAGTTGCAGGTTCCATCCGAGGTCCTGAATTCGATACGTTTTTCCTCTTCACTGTTGGCGTATTTGGGAATGCGGATAGCCGCGCTCCGGTTAGCTAGGCCGAAAAACAGTTTAACGGGGGCTTCGAATCCCGGCAGTAGCCGCTTATACGAATTTGTGCTGGGATTTGTGATGGCAGTAAGGGATTGCCCATGTTCCAGTATGCCCCCTATAAAATATAACGCTTCTTCACTTAGATCGGCATAGTTTCCCTTTTTATAAAAAATGTTTTTGCCGTTTTTTCTAAGTTGAATATGAAAATGCATTCCATTTCCCGGTTCATCGTAGAGAGGTTTGGGCATAAAAGTGGCAGACAGCTCATTTTTCAAGGCGCAGTTGTGGACAATGTCTTTTATATACATCATCTTGTCCGTGATGATGGTGAACTCGATCATTTCGGTTTCTATTTCTTGTTGGGCGGAGAGCCCGACTTCATGGTGGTGGTAGCGGATGGGACAGTTTACCGCTTCGATCAACTGCACCATTTCTTCCCTGACGTCAGCGTATTTATCAAAGGGCACATCAATATGATAACCTTTACGGTTGGCGACTGCAGTTCCGTCAATATCTTTATAGCCGAAAGGCAGGTATTCTTTATTTTCAGCAGATGTCAGGCTGTAGCCAGCTGCATATTTTCCGTTTTTGATCTCGGCTTCGTTAAAAAGATAGAATTCAAATTCTGGAGTCCAGTAAGAGCTGTCGGCTAAGCCTGTGCTTTCCAGGTATTTCTGAGCTCTTTTGGCGACGCTTCTGGAATCTTTTTTAACTCCTTCCCGGGTATCGGCGCTGCAGATGAAAGAGAGCATGCGGAGAGTGGGGTGAGCGGTGAAGGGATCCAGGATGGCAGTTTCCAGATCGGGCAGAAGTACCA
This sequence comes from uncultured Eubacteriales bacterium, assembly GCA_964557845.1. Lineage (GTDB taxonomy): Bacteria > Acidobacteriota > Aminicenantia > Aminicenantales > Aminicenantaceae > CAZLBV01. Next base: position 4,512 of record CAZLBV010000287.1, read on the forward strand.
TGTCCCCAGCTTCCACGGAACGCATTCCTGGGATGCTGGATCCGTCAAAGGGAATGCCTTGCTCGATGACATATTCAAGCCTTTGAATAGGACATGAAATATGATACCAGTTGCAGGTTAGATCGCAGTATTTCATGTTCACAGTCTTTATTTCCTGTTCCTGGATGATTTTCTGGATTTTTTCCGGGATCATTTTTTGCCTCCTGATAAAAAACAGAATATTTTTTATTCTAAGCCGCTTGCCATTTTTTTTAAGCTTTCCGGCGTTTATATATGATAACTTTTTATCAAGAATCTGTACACCTATAATTAGCCTGAATTATTCACGA